>JASFUN010000253.1:0-4051 GCA_050050255.1 Anaerolineales bacterium
CGTTCTGAAATTGATCGAAAGCCGCCAGGCTGCCGCCAAGAGGGATATGCTCTCCTAAGCATTTTGGGGGTCGTTAATGTGTCCCTCGCTCAAACCGGAATTCCATTCTTTTAAACGAGGCACAAACTCCTGGAAGATGGTCATCGTAAGTACATAAAGCAAACCTGAAGCAAATATTCCCGCATACGCAGCGACAATGTAGTTCCCGGCCAGGATTGCTATGCGCGTCGTGTTCAGATTGTATGCCAGCATGCCCAGCTCCAACAGAACAAACACCCCTACCCTTGATCGATATTGGACTGCGCCTGGATTTTTCATACTTCCGATGATCCCATATTTTGGCGTCCGCTCGAATTCCCCCGCGCCCCGCTTGAACGAATGTAGTATTGCCAGGACATTGTTGACCATCATGCCCGATCCAAGGACGCTCAAGAAGAGAATTCTCGGAAGCAACTTCAACCAGTTACGTCCCATTTCGGCTTGCGCCAGGGTGAAGTAGAGTGTGGGCGCGAAGGCGGTGAAATTAAACAACATTGCCAGCCCAAAGACTTCGATGAGGTATGGACGCCCGATGGAGAGCTGTACTATCGCTGGATAGATCAACGCCAAGAGGAACATCAGGGCGTGGATGCCGTACCCAGTCAAATGCAGCAGCGCCTGCAGCTTGGTTGAATGATCAAGTTTTGCTCGCAGGACACGGGGGATCATGAGGCGTGCGGTCTCAAAAGAGCCCCTGGCCCACCTGTATTGTTGTCGTCGATAAGCGCTGAGCCTCACGGGCAGTTCAGCCTTCGTTGAACAGTCCCGGAGATATACGGGCCGCCAGCCATTCAACTGCGCTCGATAACTCAGATCGAGATCCTCAGTTAACGTCCTGGCGCTCCACCCGCCCGCATCTTCGATTGTCGATCGGCGCCAGACCCCGGCGGTCCCGTTAAAGTTCATAAAGTATCCGCCGTGGAATCTCGCAAACTGCTCAACCCCGAAATGTCCATCAATGGCTAGGGCTTGCAGACGGGTGAGCAAGGAATACCGACTGTTCAAATGGTCCCAGCGTGTCTGAACGAAACCGACTTCAGAGTCATTAAAATGCGGGATGGTTTCGTAGAGGAAATCAGGTTCCGGCAGGAAGTCTGCATCGAAAATGGCGATAAAGTCACCCCGGGCACTTTTCAGGCCGTGTGCCAATGCCCCGGCTTTGAAACCGGTTCGCTGTTTTCGACGGATATGCACGATGTCTACTCCCCGGGCACGGTGATGCGTTACGGCTGCCGCCGCGATGGTCCGGGTTTCGTCTGTTGAATCATCGAGAACCTGAATCTGAAGCCGATCGAGCGGGTAATTGAG
Source organism: Anaerolineales bacterium (assembly GCA_050050255.1). Lineage (GTDB taxonomy): Bacteria > Chloroflexota > Anaerolineae > Anaerolineales > E44-bin32 > E44-bin32. The sequence goes on from JASFUN010000253.1 coordinate 1,348, forward strand.
CGCAGCCGCCGCGTCGATCAGTCGCCGAACTACATAGCGCTCGTTATAAATTGGGAGTTGGACAGTCACCGGCGGAAAATCTGTTGATGACGGTTTCTCGGGTTCTGAATTGCGATTACGGATGGCGAGGTATGAAAGATAGTAAAAATTCAACCCATAAATGAAGAGTAAGGCCAGGATTATGCCGTACAGACCCAAGGCAATAAGAATCAGGGCTGTCATGACGTAGCTAGCCACAAGATATGAAGCGCCATAAACAATGCTCTCTCACCATACTGCGAATTTCACATCTCCAAAGCGCCTTGCCAGAATCGCATCGAGGCCTAAGCTGCGTCCCGCACGTGTAAAAAATAAAACACCCAGGATCGTCAGAATAGTCAGATAACTCCAGGGCCAATCCGCACCCCAGCTAACCAGGAACGTGTTAAGAATGAAGAAAGCGGCAAAGAGGCTGGTGAGAGGGGTTAGGAACCCGACAAGTAAAGCGATCCCAATCAGGAGTTCGGTTACGAGTTGGAACTTTGTAAAGAATGGGGCGATGGGCAAGATCACCTGATTGACAAACACCATGTAGAAATCGAGCGGGTTATCCGATGTGCTGAAGAAATAGTTAAACGAACCTTCAAGCCCTGCAGGCGTATAAATGCCATTGACCAGGTTGTCATACCACTGTGTGATAAAGAGCAGGCCGAGCATAATCCGCAGAAGCGCAATCCAGAACATGGACGTCTTGGGTTGGTCCTGAATGATTTTTAGTACGGTCATCGAGTGCTCCAACAGTTCTTTAATGCGTTCAACTCAAACGCTATCATCGCTGCAAACCTAATCTGAGGAAATCAGTTGATTTCTGATCACTCACGGTGATCAAGCTATCTATCAAGTCGGTCAGGGGTCTTCCAGCCGCTCGTTTTCGAGTAACACAGCCTGCTCCCATCGGCGGCGCAGAACCAGCATATCATCTGTCGGGGGTGCATGGCCGTGTTTCCCTTTTGTCGGGATCCACGAATTACGTTCGTGGCATATATCACGCGTCTGGGCGAGCATCGGTAGGCCCTCGTGGACAATCGTGTTTAAACCTTCATATGGAATTTTCACACCGGCTTCCAGCATCGCCTTGCCTAGCTCACTGAGCCACTCCGGCTCCAATCGGTTGAGGTCGTCTACGAGCCTGAATCGATCTATCGCATACTGCTCTTGAAGCTGGAGCATTTCAGAAACGATGTTCTCGATACTGCGGATTCTCAATCCAACACCCACAACCGATTCGGCACAAAACGGACATTCCGGATCAGGACAACCGCGCGTCATCGAAAGGGTTAACGACCGGTATCCGTGAGCGGCCTCCCACATGTCTAGATAATCTTCGATTTTGATAAGGTCCCTGGCCGGGAAAGGCAGTTCATCCAGATCGTGAATTAATTCCCTCTCGGGTGTTATAAGAAGATCACCGTTGTCTTCACGCAGTGCCAAGCCTTTGATAGATGTCAATCGGCGATCAAATTTCAGTGCCTCAAGCAGCTCTATTAAGGTGCGCTCACCCTCGCCCACGACGAGGGCATCAACCGCCGGATGATCCAGGTAGTCCTGCGGGTTTGAGCTAGGACCGGGCCCTCCCATGACAACAGGGATATCATATCCGGCTGCCATTTCTGCGAGCCGCAGCGCGGTAGGCTGTACTGTGATCCAGCTCGCGAGGCACACAACATCGGGCTGAATCCGTTCCAATGCAGCTGCAAAATCGCTCACCCCGGGTTTGAAAGTCCCATCGAAAAGCGAAACATCGAAACCTGCCTCACGCGCAGAGGCGGCGAGGTACAACAAGCCAAGCGGAAAATAGAATGTCTTGAATTTGCGCTCGAGCGCGCTTTTTGAAAAGAAGAATGGGTTTACGAGAAGCACCTTCATTCTTTCACCTTATCTACATATGGACCCAGGCATGTGGCTCGCAGCCACGTCCTGATGTTAAGAATCAATAATCGTCATCTCGGTCAGGAATTTCTGAGTCGCGATTGGGCCTCGTCCCTCGCGATATCCGCGCTTCTGCATTAGCCTTTCGAGCCTTTTCAGATCCGGAAGCTCATCGATGTCCCACCATTCAGGCAAGAGATGAATCGTGAGGCCCGCTTTTGCGGCTCGCGTCTTCGTGTCCCTGATGACATGCGGCGTGCTCATTTCTACACTGAATAGGGACTTCTGAGGTTGCCTGAGCCCGATGGCGTAGTACCCGCCATCCTCACAGGGCCCGATAACAACGTCCTTTGAGCCATCATCCAGGGCCTCAAAACCTGACTGCAAATAATCGATCGGAAGGTGAGGGGTGTCACCATCGATGGCCATAACCTGCCGGTATCCGTCCGAAAACGCGTACAAGAATACGTTTTCCAGTCGTTCGGACAGATTGGTACCCATTTGCTCGATCAGGATAAAGTCCGGTGCCAGTTCGGAAAAGTAATCCCGACTCCCAGGAGGATGATATGCAATCGCGCGCTCAACATCGTGTACCCGCCGCATTTGGTCGACCTTGTCATGAAGGAAGGCATCATACAAACCGGCGGCTCCTGTTTCACTGAGTGCAGGTATTAAGCGCGTTTTCGTATGGCCCGGGATGGGTTTCTTCGCCATCAAAACGAGCAGTTTGAGAGCTTTAATCTTTGAAGGCATGTCTAAATGTCGTCCCAAGGATATGATAACCTGCTGAAAACGT
>JASFUN010000254.1:0-4046 GCA_050050255.1 Anaerolineales bacterium
CGCCCATGCATGGGTGCGCTCCATCGCTGCCTCGTTGTAAGCTCGGTTATAGGGCTCGGGGCATTCATCAAACGTCATGATGATGTCGGCGCCAAGCTGTTCCTCAATGGCGATCACGCTTTCCGGAGTAAAGCGGTGCTCAGAACCGTCCAGGTGAGACTGGAACGTGACCCCGTCTTGATCGACCTCCCGCCGGCCGGAGAGCGAGAAAACCTGGTAGCCGCCGGAATCGGTCAGGATTGGTCCCGTCCATCCCATGAATTCATGCAGGCCTCCCAACCCGGCGATCACGTCGGCTCCTGGACGCAGGTATAGATGGTACGTGTTAGCCAGAAGCAGGCTTGCGCCGGTGGAATCTACCTGCGCAGGCGTCAGCGCCTTGACGGTGGCCTGTGTTCCGACGGGAGCGAAGATCGGTGTCTGGAGCTCGCCGTGGGGGGTCATGAACCGGCCGGCACGGGCACGATCATCTCTCGCGTCGAGTTCGAATTGAAAATTCTCCATGCGTGTGTCTCAGCTCAGGGGCCTGCGCCCGGCTCCTCTCAAAATGCGTGGGAAAACCAGTTTTCGATTATACCTGTGGGCTAAAGGTGTTGTCATCTCGAAGTGGCCGGCCTATACTCGCCGTATGGAACCGGCCCGGCAATACTCGACCTGGGTTCAGGTCGATCTCAGCGCCATCGAATCTAACCTGCGTTATTACCTGGAAAGCACGCGGCGGCAGGTCATGGCTGTGGTCAAGGCGAATGCCTACGGGCACGGCGCGGTAGCAATCTCCCGGGCTGCGCTCAATGCTGGCGCGACGTGGCTTGCTGTAGCACGCGTCGAGGAAGCGCTTGAGCTGCGTGAGGCTCAGATCGACGCCCCGATCCTGATCCTGGGTTATACGCCCCCTGAGCAGATTGATGCGATGATCGCTGAGGGTGTGTCGCTGACAGTCTGGAGCGCCGAGCAAATCCAGGCCATCGGTAAGATTGCCGCTCAACTGAAGATCCCGGCCAGACTGCATCTTAAAGTCGACAGCGGCATGAGTCGGCTGGGTGTTCAATTGTCGGGCGCGGTTGAGCTGGCGCAGGCGATAGCCAAACACCCGGACTTAAAATTTGAAGGACTCTTCACGCATTTCGCCTGTGCAGATGAGCCTGACCCCGAGCCGACCGAAGTTCAACTCGAAGGTTTCACTGCGCTGGTTGACAGCCTGAAAAAGCTCGACCTGCGACCCACATTGATCCACAGCGCCAATTCAGCCGCCGGCCTGGCGTTTCCCCGCACCTGGTTTGATCTAATCCGGGTGGGGATCGCGATGTACGGATTAAATCCCTCAGAAACAAGAACCTTGCCGGGTGCCTTCCGGCCGGCGCTGAGCTGGAAATCGTCCCTGGCGATGGTAAAGACCCTGCCGCCGGGGAGGGGAGTCAGTTACGGACAAATCTACAGGACCACTCACGACGAGCGCATCGGGACGGTTCCCGTCGGGTACGCGGACGGATTCCGGCGCGTCGATGGCAACCTTGTGCTCGTCGCCGGGAAGAAGGTTCCCGTCGTCGGCAGGGTCACCATGGATCAGATCATGGTCCAATTGGATTCAGTCCCAAACGCTCAGGTTGGTGATGAGGTCGTGCTGATCGGGGTCCAGGAGGACGCTAACATCAGCGCCGAGGAGGTCGCCCGACGCTGGGGGACGATCAACTACGAGGTGACGAGCGGGATCTCCAAACGGGTGCCCCGCATCTACTAGACAACTGCTGACGAAAAACGGGCTGTGATCGTCTTTCCGGTCACAGCCCGTTTGATATTCGAGAAGCGAAGCTAGCCGCCCAGGTAGGCCTTTTTAACGTCCGGATTTTCCAGCAGCTCCTGTGAAGCCCCCTCCAGAACCATTGAGCCAGTCTCCAGAACGTAGCCACGCTGGGCAAATTGGAGCGCCATGCGGGCGTTCTGTTCGACGAGCAAGATGGTTGTGCCCTCGTCGTTAATCTCTTTGAGCGCGGAAAAGACATCCATCATCAGCAGCGGGGCCAATCCCATGGAGGGCTCATCCAGCAGCATCAGCTTGCGTGCGCTCATCATGGCGCGGCCTACAGCCAGCATCTGCTGCTCGCCGCCGCTCAGGGTGCCGGCCTTCTGGTTGATGCGTTCTTTTAAGCGTGGGAAGATCGAGAAGACGCGCTCACGATCCGCCTCAATCGCTTCCTGGTCGGACCGGGCGAAGGTCGCCAAGATGAGATTTTCATTCACCGTTAGATTCTCAAAAAGGCGCCTTCCCTCGGGAACGTGCGAAATACCCAATTCCTTAACGACCTTATCTGCGGGGTACTCCAGCAGGTTTTCACCCTGGAAATGCATCTCGGATCCGCTTTCGGCAGGGATGAGGCGTGAGATGGCGCGAAGCGTGGTGCTCTTACCGGCGCCGTTTGCACCGATGATGCATACGATCTCCCCTTCATCGACTTCGAAGCTGATGCCGTGCAGGGCTTTGATGTTGCCGTATGAGACGTTCAGGTTCTCTATGGTGAGCAGCATCAGATCACGACCTCCTTCCCGAGGTAGGCTTCGATGACCTCCGGATCGTTGCGGATCTCCTCGGGAGTCCCTTCGGCAATGACCTCACCGAAATTGAGCGTCTGAATGATCTCGCACAGGTCCATGACGACCTTCATGCGGTGCTCGATTAAGAAGATCGCCATGCCGATCTCTTTATGAACCTGCCGGACGATATCCATCATCTGGATTAGTTCCTCCGGGTTCATGCCGGCGGTCGGCTCATCGAGGAAGAGCACCTTCGGTTCGGTGGCGAGCGCACGTGCAAGCTCAACACGGCGTTGTGCGCCGTAAGGGAGGTTGGTGACGATTTGATCGGCAAGATGGGGGATGCCGACCATTTCGAGCAGCCCCATCGCCAGCTCGTCTGTGGCTTTCTCTTCCCTTATTCGCTTGGCGGTGCCGAAGAAAGCCCCGACGAGGCCGTAGGTAAGCTTGGAATAGCGCGCCATCTTGACGTGATCGAGGACGCTCAGGTAGCGCCAGAGCCGCAGGTTTTGAAAGGTCCGGCTTAAGCCGAGGTCCGCGATCTGGTTGGTTTCTAACTGGGTAATATCTTCGCCTTCGAGCAGGATCTTACCTTCGGTCGGGTGGTAAATGCCGGTGATCAAGTTGAAGATCGTGGTCTTGCCGGCGCCATTCGGGCCGATCAGGCCGCGGATCTGACCGGGCTCTATCGAGAGGTCGTAATCGTGGACGGCGCGGAGCCCACCGAAGTAGTGAGTCATGTCCTTAACTTCAAGCAGTGGCATGGTCCGCTCCTTCCGATGGCTCATCCTTGGGGAGGAAGAACTTCTCGACCTTGAAGTCGGTAAAAGCCACCAGTCCGGTGGGCCTGAAGATCATGATCAGGATCAGGATGATCGGGATGATGATCCATTTGTAGATGTCGAGTGGTCGCAGCGCCTCGCTGATCAAGCTGAGCCCGACCGCTCCGACGATCGAACCTGTAACGGAGTTCAAGCCGCCCAGATACACCATGGCGAGCACTTCGGCGAGCTTGCGGATGCCGAATGTGTCCGGGTTGATGTAGCGCAGGACATGGGCAAAGAGCCCTCCAGCGACGCCCGCCCAGAAGGCAGCAAACAGGAACGCCGCCATCTTGGTCTTGCGTGTGTTGACCGTCATGGCGTTGGCTGCAAGCTCCCCGTCGCGCACGGCGTTTAGCGCTTTCCCCATTGTGGATCGCACGAAGTTGTTGATGATCCAGATGGAAAGCACGGTCCAGATGAAGACGATTGGCAATGAAGCATAGTTCGGCTGGTTGCTGATGCCGCGTGCACCTCCCAGAACCTCCAGGTTTTCGAAGAGGCTCTTGACGATGAACATGAATGCCAGCGAGATGATCGCCAGGTAGTCACCGCGCGTCCTGAAAGACGGGATCGCGACGAGCAGCGCGCCGAGCGCCGAGACGAGACCGCCCAGGATAAGCCCCAGGGGGAACATGAAAGGCCCGAGCGCCTCCGGCAGCAGCGCTTCGCCAAAACGATTGTCGGAGACGAAGA
>JASFUN010000255.1:0-4040 GCA_050050255.1 Anaerolineales bacterium
GGCGCAGTTCTCGACGTTGGTCACCGAGCTGGCCGATCAGGAGTACGTCGGAACCGCGCTCACGCTGCAGCTGGCAGCCGGATATACGATCACCGTCGTAACTATCTGGCTGGTGCCGGCCCTCGAAGCCGTGGTTGGCTGGCGCTGGGCGTTTGCCCTCCTGGCGCCCGGTCCGCTGCTGGGCATCTGGGCGATGCAGCGCTTGCGCGCCGGATTGATGGTGAAGTGAGGATTGAGCGGAGCTACATGATCTCTGCGATTTCGTACCCGGGACAATCTCCGGCACATCGGAGACCTATGCGCAAAGGAGTTCATCATGTCTTCTGTTACGTATTTCAGAATCGCCGGGGGCATCGCCATTCTTGCGGGCATCCTCAACGTGCTCTCAGGACTGGCAGATGTTTTCCCCGAGCGCACGTTAACCCTGATCCGCAGGGTAGCTGACATCTCCACCCTGATCGCCATCGTGGGGATTTACCTCTACCAGCGTGACCGACTGGGCATCCTGGGGCAAATTGGATTCCCGGTGGTGCTGGTCGGCGTCCTGATGCTGATATTCTCGTTCCGATACGAGACCGCGTTAGGGATCTACTCGTTTGGGCTGGTCGTATTTGGCATCGCCACGCTGCGAGCAAGCGCACTCCCTGGCTGGGCGGCCTGGTTATGGATCGCAGCTCCTTTCATCTCAATCCCCGCCTTCCTGTTTGAGGACCTCGCACAACTTTTCTTCCAGCTTGCGTCCATCGCCTTTGCGCTCGGGTTCATCGGCACCGGCTACTACATGATGGCGGGCTAGGTTGGCGCAGTACCGGCCCGAGCGGGGGAATTGATGCGCGCCGCCGTGGAAGCTATGCTTAGATTCTGACGACCACCCGGGGGCGATTCGCAGGAACCCACATCGAGAGACAAGCCACCCCGGACAATCAGATATATATATCCCCGCGACCAGGCGCGAAATCATCATATTTCGTCGGATACGTAGTCCTTGGGCCGCCGACAAAGTTCAAAATCCAATTCCACCAGACTTGCTTGCTATACTTGGATAGATTCGAAAGCTTGTTTTTTTTGAATGAACTCCATGCCTCGCAAAGAAGGCCGGTCTCCGTCAAGCGGGACGAACTATGTACGAGAGGCGACCCCCGCAAAGGATGCAGGCCTTCACTGAGGCCTCAGCCCAGCCGGGCAGGTGTGCGCCCTGATTTGTGCTCTAGAGATTTGTTTTGTTATCTTGGGAGAAAAGTGGTGGAATAATCCCGGGTAACCTTCCACTCCGTTTCGAGCCTGGGTTCTTTACGAATTCCGAGGTCGTTAGGCGGCAGGATGAGTGCAATCCATTGCAAAAGCGACTGAAAGGTCTAAAAGACTTACAAAGCCGTGGTCTCGTGCAGCTATCAGTAGGTGCTGCTATCTTTTTCTTAGGGATTGTCGTATCCGACATCCCAACCATGATCAGGAGCAAACGATGGCCAGCTATCGAGGGAACCATTGTTAAAAGCAGATTGGTGGGTACGGCTGTGAGAGGATGGGATGGGGATTATTTCGTTGAAACCAATGTAAATATTAACTACCGGTATTCAGTAAACGGCAGCGTTTATTTTTCATCCAGGGTAAATTCCATAAAATCACCATTCAATGAATATCCACGCAATTATGCAGATCGATACCCATTAGGTAAGGATGTAATTGTTTACTACAATCCGAAAAATCCTTCGGACGCTGTTCTTGAACCTGGGTTTGTTATTAGTCTAAAGGCATTCGACATCTTCTCGTATTTGCTGTTCGGTTTGGGATTCTCTTACGCCTACCTAGGTATCTCAAGAATTCGAAATATCCGACGAAGTATAAAGATCAGGGTTGCCAGGGACACACCTGATGCCGGCTGAAAACTCGCTGCCCCGCAATCCTCTCTCCTTTTCGCTTCGGGATACTGCGCGTGCTTTAGGAGGTCAGCCGGATATCCTTTGTAACTCGAGGGAGGTCACTCATTAATATGAGCATTCAAAAATCTATCTTAGGGGCGCTTGGTGCCATCGTGTTGACTTTCGGTGCAGCCTTTGTAGGCTCTAGATTTCCCGTGGATGAATGGTATGCATCACTCACCAAGCCACCCTGGAATCCACCAAATTGGTTGTTTGGACCTGTTTGGTCGATCTTGTATCTCCTTTTGGCAATTTCAGTTTGGCTTGTTTGGAGGAAACAAGGAATTAGTGGTGCAATCCTGCCCCTGAGCGTCTTCCTCATTCAACTCATGCTCAATGCTGCCTGGTCATGGCTCTTCTTTGGTTTACATGAGCCCGTTTTGGCTTTCATCGAAATCCTGGGACTGTGGGCAGCGATCATACTCAACATCATTCTCTTTTGGAGAATATCCACGATCAGTGGGATTCTCCTTTTACCTTACCTTGCATGGGTGACGTTTGCCGCTTTATTGAACTACACACTCTGGAGGCTAAACGTGTAGTTTCCAATTGATCCGACCGACAGCTCGCTGCCCCAAACAGAACGCCGGCCGATGATTTATCGTACGCGACGAACTGATCTGTGCACCATCGCCGAGAACGCGGGGGCACGGTAAACTTGAGGCCGACAGGCGAGCTACCCGGAAAGCGTGAGATCGCATGGCCACCATTGACCTACATCTATTCGAACTGGGCGGACCGGGCCCTTCACTTCTGTTCCTCCACAACCTCAATGGAAGCCATCGAAATTATCTTGATGTATTTTCAATTCTCCGCAGGCACTGCCATCTCTATGCGCTTGATTTTCGCGGCCATGGTCAATCTGCTTGGCAGCCTCCTTATAAGATCCGAAATTATGCAGATGATGTAATGAAATTTATCGAGAACGAAGTAGATGAACCGATTTTCCTTTGCGGACACTCCTTGGGTGGCCTTGTAGCTTCATTTGTGGCCTTTAAAAAACCTGAGCTTGTTGGCGCTCTTCTGCTGGAGGATCCGCCTTTTTTTGCTGACCATCAAAATGAGCCTCATCGATCCGTGGCGGTTCAAAGATTTGCCGAACTGCAAACCATTCTGATCGCCCATCAGGACCGCCACGCTGAAGCAAGCGAACTCGAGCCTGTCATAGCGGAATGGCCGATCGCGAGCCAGGCTTCCGCTACCTATTTGCAGACTTATGGAAAGAAGCGTGTGACGCAGATGGCGTTGGAAATCCATCAAGCAGACCCGCGCACGCTTGATCCCGTGCTTGAGGGCGATCTATTCGATGCGCAATCAGTAGAGCACATCCTCTCGAATATCCGCTGCCGGTGCCACCTGCTCGCTGCTGATGCCTCGCTGGGTGGCGTATTAAGATCGAAAGAAATAGAACTGGTATCGTCCCTGATCCCTGATTGCTCCTATGAAGTCATTGATGGGGTCGGCCATGACATCCATGTTGCTCGACCAGAGCTCTATGCGCGTAAGGTCCTTGATCTCCTCTCTGAAGTAAAAGCGCTCGCTTAACAAATTGCTGCCGCAAAAGAGAGCAGGACATCGCCGGGACAACAGTTGCGCCAGGCAGATATGCGCGCGATCTGCGCATAATCGTGCCCATGTCCTATCACGGAAGGCAAGGCTCAGGTAGAGCTCAGGCGCTTTACAATTCGACAACGCCTCCATGCTCTACAGGAAAACCGGTAAAAGTAAGCTGCGCTCAAGTCGAAGCGGCTAGGCCGAAGGCTGATACGCTGCAGGATGATTACCTTGTCAGACCGGATGGCATCAAAGACGAAGCGTGAGCTGCTTCACTTCTTCGGGATCACCTTCCTGTTTTCCTGGCTGCTGTGGACACCACAGGTGTTGTGATTCAATGGGTTTCCAGACCTTCCCGAGATCGTCGGGCTGCCTGGCATGTTCGCTCCTTTCGGTCCGGCAGTGGCAGCCTTCAGGCTGACATGGGGCCGCACGGGGGCTTCACACGCGCTTCTACCCGGCAAGGACTGGAATTGAGAAATGCGCTCTCTCAGGGGGATTCTGTGCCGCAGCTTGCAGGTCAAGTGCAAACATGTTTGGCATCTAGATCTTTATTTAGAAACCTGT
>JASFUN010000256.1:0-4020 GCA_050050255.1 Anaerolineales bacterium
GTTGAATTGATATTGCGACAAGCTGAACCTATGATATCCCATTTTTATACATCAAGATCTCCGTCTTGTCATATTGCGCCTCCTGGCGGCCTGGCTGCCAGGGGTATGCCGGTGTCAAATTTCCGTCAGTTACGCGATGAATGACATATCCGCCCGATCCAGATCCTGAGACTCATTTCCTGTTAATGCTGCTGTGAAAGAATACTCAGGCAGCCCGAAGTTGTTAAGGCGTACATAGAATTGGAAGATAGCCAGCATAGCTGCTGGAAGGGCTGTTAGAATACCGACGATAACGAAACGTTTCTTGTAGCGGTAAATTCAGGATGGAGACCATCAAGATGGAAGAAATTCAAAGCGGGAACTCAGGCAATCGGATCAAGTTTATACTGGGCGGACTGTTGATCGTCGCAGCTGTTGTGTATCTGATCGCATCCTCAACGAACGCGGCAGCGCAATATTATCTCACGATCGATGAACTGGTGACTAGGGCGGATACCATCGGGGAACGCGATCTGCGGATATCCGGGGCCGTCGATGGCGATACGATCACCTACGATTCGCAATCACTCACGCTGCGGTTCACGATCGCCAATGTCCCTGCGGACACGGATGAAATTGAAGCTGCCGGTGGCCTGGCCGAGGTGCTGCACCAGGCGGTGCAGGATGAGAATGCCACGCGGCTGGACGTTCTATATGAAGGGCCGATGCCTGATCTGCTGCGCCACGAAGCACAGGCAATCGTCACCGGTCGATTGGGTGAGGATGGCGTTTTCTATGCAGATGAACTTCTTTTGAAGTGCCCCACGCGCTATGAAGAAGAAGTTCCTGTGCAATCGCAGAATGGCTGAGATATCCCTTTTCTAAAGATATGCTGCTCGGCGCTCCGGTTCCAGGCGCCTGAGAGGAGTTCGGTTTCGTGATCGCAAACTTCGGGTACATTACGTTGGTAATCACGTTCATCGCTGCACTGTACGGCGCGGCTGCCGCTGCTTATGGCGCTGTTAAAAGAAAGCCAGCGCTTGTCGAAAGCGGTCGCCACGCGATGCTGCTGACTTTTCCACTGCTCACATTATCTGCGCTGGCGATTATTTACCTGCTGGTGAGCGGGCACTATGAGATCCGCTACGTGGCTTCGGTCACAAGCAACGCCATGCCGGCTTATCTCAAGGTCACCGCTCTATGGGGCGGTCAGGAAGGCTCGCTGGTGTTCTGGTCGTGGCTGATGGCTGCATTTGCGACCGCCGCGAGCCTGCGTCGCTGGGATCGCGACCGGGAACTCCTGCCCTGGATCATCCTTGTGACGATGGTCACGCTGGCATTTTTCATCGGTCTTGTGATTTTCTTCGAGAATCCCTTTGCCCGCCTTTATCTCCTGCCGACCGGCCAGCAGGTGGCGGCGATGATCCAGCCGACCGGCGCGCGGCCGCTGAACCCGATGGACGGCCAGGGGCTCAACCCGCTGCTGCGTCATCCAGGCATGATCATCCATCCACCCATGCTCTATCTGGGTTTCGTGGCTTTCGTGATCCCGTTTGCTTTCGCGATTGGCGCGCTGGTCACACGCCGCACGGACGACCGCTGGATCCGCATCACCCGCCGCTGGACGTTAATCGCCTGGCTGTTCCTCTCGCTCGGCTTAATCCTGGGAGGCCGTTGGGCCTATGACGTGCTCGGTTGGGGCGGTTACTGGGGTTGGGATCCGGTAGAGATTGCTGCGTTCATGCCCTGGCTTACCGGCACAGCTTTTCTGCACTCCGTGATGGTCCAGGAGAAGAAGGGCATGCTCAAGCACTGGAACATGATCCTGATCATCCTGACCTACGCGCTGGTCATCTTCGGGACTTTCCTAACCCGCTCGGGTGTGCTCTCATCCGTGCACGCCTTTGCGCAGTCAGCGATCGGCCCTCTGTTCTTCATCTTCATCGGCTTAACTACCATCGCCTCATTGGCGCTCTTGATCAACCGTTGGGACATCCTGAAGAGCGATAACGAGCTCGGTTCGATGTTCTCGCGCGAAGCGCTCTTCCTGCTCAATAACCTGCTCTTCATGGGCATCCTGGTGATCTGTTTCTGGGGCGTGATCTTCCCGCTTGTTTCGGAGATTGCCACCGGTCAGAAGGTGACCGTCGGTCCGCCATTCTACGAACGCGCCACCGGCCCCCTATGGCTTGGCCTGCTGCTGTTGATGGGCGTCGCCCCGCTCTCCGCCTACGGGCGCAGCTCCTGGCAGACGCTCGGGCGTGCGCTCTGGAAACCAGCGGCGATCTCAATACTGATCCCGGTCAGCCTGCTGGTCAGCGGCTTGACCAACTGGGCAGCTTTACTCGGCTACTGGATGGCGGCTTTCGTGATCCTGGTCACGATGTATGAATTCTGGCGCGGGGCGCGTGCACGGCATTCGCGGCATGGCGAGAATTTGCTCCTGGCGCTCTGGCGTTTGGCCGGCCGCAACCGACGCAGGTACGGTGGCTACGTCATCCATCTCGGCGTGGTGTTGATGGCCTTCGGGATCATCGGGATCGAGATGTTCCAAACGGAAACCCAGGCGACATTGGCGCGCGGTGAGCAGCTGACGCTGGGTCGCTATGTCATGACCTACGACGCGCTTTCACAGTTTGACACAGACGATGGGCGCAACGTCGCGCGCGCCGTCGTCTCTGTATACCGCGATGGCAAGTACGTGGATGAACTCTACCCGCGCAAGGACTATTACTACCAATCGCAGCAGCCGATGACGATCCCGGGCGTGCGCTCGACGCTCGAGGACGATTTCTACGTGCTGCTGGTGGGCTGGGAACCAGTCGCGGTTGAAGGCGCCACCTTCAAGGTCTATCACAACCCGTTGGTTAACTTCGTCTGGATGGGCGGCTTGATATTCATCGTCGGCACCATGGTGGCAGCCTGGCCGGAAGAGGAACTCGCCCCGGTGAAGCGAAAAGCACCCAGCCGGGTGTCGGCGGGGGCATAGAGGAGTTCGCATGAAAGTCTTGCGCACCTTTCTAGGGATCGCATTGCTGCTGAGCCTGTTTGTGACGGTTCTGCCATCGCGGGCTATGGCGCAAGGCGATAGCCCGACCGATGACGAAGTCAATGCCATCGCCCACCAGCTGTACTGTCCGGTTTGTGAAAACGTGCCGCTGGATGTCTGCCCGACCCAGGCCTGTGAACAATGGCGGGCGACGATCCGTGAAAAGCTGGCCGCAGGTTGGGACGAGCAGCAGATCAAGGATTATTTTGTTGAGCAGTATGGAGCGCGCGTGCTGGCTACACCGCCTGCCGAAGGCCTGAACTGGTTGGTCTATGTCCTGCCGCCGGTCGCATTTGTCGCCGGAGCGGCGGTGCTCTTCCAGGCGATCCGTTCATGGAAAAAAGACGAACCAGAACCCAGCGAGTCAGCGATTGACCATTCTGACGTTTACATCGAAATGCTGGAGGATGAAATTAGCAGACGTGAACGAGGTACGCATGACTGATGGTATCAAGGACGTGGAGTTGAACAAACCCGAGCAAGAACCTGCCGCCGTGGGGGAACAGCCCCAGGGGCGTCGTTGGGGCTTCGTGCTCGTATGGATTTTCGTCATCGGCTTGTTGATCGTCGTCGGGGTCAGCTTGATCCGTGCCCAGGAGGGACATATTCAAGTCGGCGATCAGGTTCCGGATCTCACGCTGCAGACATTCGATGGGGAGAAGATTGATTTCGAAGATTTGAGGGGACAGGTCGTGGTGGTCAACTTCTGGGCCTCCTGGTGCACGCCCTGCGAGCAGGAAGCGGCTGAACTCCAGCAAGCTTATGAAAGATACCGCGATGACGGTGTCGTTTTTCTCGGGGTCGACTACGTCGATACCGAGATCGAGGCAAAACAATACCTGCAGAAATTTGGAATCACCTACCCCAATGGTCCCGATCTCGGCACGAGGATATCGCAGGCGTTTCGCATCCGCGGCGTACCTGAAACCTACATCATTGGTCCGGACGGCGAGCTTGCGGCGTTCAAAATTGGACCGTACCGGTCGTTGGAG
>JASFUN010000257.1:0-4011 GCA_050050255.1 Anaerolineales bacterium
AGCTGCTGCGAGCAATGTGTAGGCGAGATCACGTCCGTGATCTGAGTGGGCAGCTGCACCAGCGGCGACCATGCGGGCGAAATTGCGCGCCGCGACGGTCTCCTTGGTGGCACCACAAACGCCCGTCTGGCCTTCCTTGACCAGACGGCAGGGCCCCATGCTGCAAACTTTGCAGCACAAGCCGTCGCTGCCGATCGGGCATGGCGCCATGCTGTCGGCGCGCGAGAACGAGGTTTCATACTCGCTATCGCAGGCTAACTCCAACAGAGAAATCGTCGCAGGGTCCCGGCTGGCTTGCTCGGGTGTACGAATCTTTTTAGCCATAGATCTACTCCTTCAATTCAGAATTACCCGAACTCGCCGGGCTACTTCAGGTCCGCCGGGTTGGTCTGGGTTGTGCGTACTCCAAACAATGCCCACTGCGGGTCGCGCTTGATATCGGTGGCCTGGACCAGCATCGGTGGTTCACCCGCATTGGGTGGATAGCCTGCTTCGCTGAGCGCGTTCTCCAGATCCTCAGCTTTGGTTTTCTTGGGATCGAACGAAATCATGACCTGCTTCCAGGCGGAGCTGGCATATATTTCCTCGACCCCGTCGATGGCCGTCAAGACATCTCTGACCTTGAGGACATGGTGGTCCCCGTACATCGACGGCATTTCAAGGATCAACTCTTCCATTATGGTGTCCTCCTTGGATCAATCTTCATGATGGCCTTGCGGTCGGATGTAACGGATAGCAAGGTGTGATTTGAGCGAATCGCGCACGCGGTCTTTGAGTAGATTCCCGGAGACGTGCATGAGCGTATCGCGGTAGTCCTCATCTTTATTCATATCCGCCAGGCATGGATAGTGGTGGTGCAGCAAGCCAGCCTGCTCGATGGCATCTTCCACTGCGACGCCGACCAGGCCTTGCGCGACGCACTGGGCACAGCCACAGGCCGCGTCTCTAAGCACATCGACCCGGGTTATGGTGCCATCTTCTACTTCAATATCGAATTCCGGTTTGCCAAAGACAGCGGCAAATTGGGCGATGATGGGATGATCATAGCTTTGCACTAGAGGCGTGCGGTTCAAGCTGGTCTCGGTCAGCGAGCAGAAGGGTTTCGGAAAGATGGCACTCACACCCTGCTGTTCAAGCCAACCTTCGAGCTGCCGGGCGAGTCCCTTCGGCAGAGATGCGTTGCGGTCGATCGGCGCGATGACGGCTTCCGCACCCGCCATGCTGACAATGTCCGGGACGAGTTGGGCCAGGCCGGGCACGTCGCCAAGCGCAATGACAAGATCGGATGGGGGGAAAGTCTCTGGAAGGAAGTCTTCAGGATAGTCGACAACCGGCGGGATCAGGCGCGGCGCGGCCCAGGTTTGAACAATCCAGTTGGATGGTGCCTTTGCGCTGATGTTGTTAGCGATCCGCTCGCCCCATTGACCCTGGGTTACCAGCAGAACGCGAAGGGGATCAGCAGTGTTGCCGACTTCCCTCACGAATATTCACCCCCGCTCCACGACGCTTGGAACTCACCTAGAATGATGCCGTCGACAGGCGTAAATCAACAGTGGGAAATGTCACCCATTAAGGACGTAAGTTATCCTTTATACATACCATTCTTACCCGAATTGGGGATTGGTCAGGGATTCGCTGACTCGGGGTACGCCGCTGCTTGGGCACGCGGGGGCTGATCATTCGGGAAACCTATTGCCCAACCGCAAGGACAATCCGAAATTTGCCCCTGCACAAGGAACAAGGCCCCTGATAAAAAGCGGGGGCGACCGGCCGGTCGCCCCCGTGAAGAGGTTCTGAATTGGGAAAGCCCGGTTTGTTTAGCGCTTGTCCATCGGGACAAAATCGCGTTCGCCCTCGCCAAGGTAAATCTGGCGTGGGCGGGCGATCGCCTGTTCGGAGTCCTCCAGCAGTTCGATCCACTGTGCCAGCCAGCCGACGGTGCGTCCCATCGCGAACAGCACGGGGTACATGCCGACGGGGATTTCCATCGCCTGGTAAATGATCCCGGAGTAGAAATCGACGTTGGGATAAAGCTTGCGGGATACGAAGTAGTCGTCCTCAAGCGCGATGCGTTCGAGTTCGAGCGCGATGTCGAGCTTCGGGTTTTTACCGGTCACGGCGAAGACATCATCGGCGACCTTCTTGATTATCTTGGCGCGTGGGTCGTAGTTCTTGTAGACACGATGACCGAAGCCCATCAAGCGGAACTCACCCTGCTTCACCCGCTCGACGTACTCTGGAACTTTGCTCACATCGCCAATTTGATCAAGCATGCGCAAGACCGCCGCGTTGGCACCTCCATGCAGCGGACCGTAGAGCGCCGAGGCTGCACCTGCCAGTGCGCTGTATGGATCCGCTTTTGATGAGCCGATGTTGCGCATCGTGCTTGTGCTGCAGTTTTGTTCGTGATCGGCATGCAGGATCAGCAGCACGTCAAGCGCATGTTCAAGCGCCGGATTGGGTTTATATTTTGACTCGCTCATCTTGAACATCATGCTCAAGAAGTTGCCTGTGTAACTCAAGTCGTTGTCCGGATAAACAAATGGCAGTCCACGGCTGTGGCGGTAGGAAAACGCCGCAATTGTAGGAACCTTTGCGATCAGCCTTTTGACCTGATACATGCGTGTTTCCGGATCTTCGACATCCCTCGCTTCAGGGTAGAAAGTGGACAAAGCGGCGACCGAAGAAATGAACATACCCATCGGGTTGGCATCGTATCGGAAGGCATGCATGAGGCCTTTGAGGTTTTCATGCAGGAAGGTGTGGAAGGTGATGTCGTGCACCCACTGGTCGTAGGCTTCTTCGGAAGGTAATTCGCCGAAGACGATGAGGTAGGCCACTTCGAGGAAGTTGCTCTGTTCCGCTAACTGCTCGATCGGGTAGCCGCGGTAACGCAGGATGCCCCTGTCACCGTCAATATAGGTGATCGTACTTTTCGTAGAAGCGGTGTTCTTGTAAGCAGGGTCGTAGCTCATCAGACCAAAATCTTCGTCGTCGACTTTGATCTCTCGCAAGTTCATGGCGCGGATTGTGCCATGTTCAATCGGTATTTCGTAGGCTTTTCCAGTGCGATTATCCGTGATCGAAAGACTGTCTTTTGCCATTCCTGACTCCTTTGGCATTTAGATGCGTTGTCCGGCCGAAATGTTACGCCCGAGGTTTACTTCAGGGAGGGTTAACTTCGTCCGAACAGTACTGATTGTATCGGATTTTTTGTCCAAATCGGTTCTGAATCCTTCAGATTTATGGTTGAAGTGTGCTTTCGTGATACGATGGGCGGGTGCAGCCAACCGATCAAACCGAAGTTAATCATGATGCAGCCGTTCTGCGGAGTTTGCGCAGACACAACCTGACATGGTTGTTCATCGGCCTGGGCATGCTTGCGGTATGCTACCTTCTTCTGGAACTGCCGTCAGCCGGACTCCAGTACCTGCCGTGGCTCGCCCTGCCGTTTGTGGGCACGTTCTCTCTCTGGCGTCTTCTGGACTCGATCCTGATTCGAAACGCCAGGGTTAGAGATGGCAGGCTGCTTCCCCGTTTCGGTTTGGGCACCAGCATCAGCATTCTGAGGGGTTTCGAGCTGATGCTCTTGACCGGGTTCCTTTTCATCCCCTCACCGGAGGGATGGACAGCCTGGTTGCCGGCGCTGCTCTACACCTCCGCCGACCTCCTCGATATTTTGGATGGCTACTTCGCCCGGGTGCGCGACGAGGTTACCCGATTGGGCGGAGAGCTTGATCAGCTTTTTGACGGCGCCGGGCTCTTGATCGCCACACTGCTCGCTATCCATTACGGGACATTGAACTGGTGGTTCCTACCTTTCGGCGCGGCACGCTACTTGTTCGTAGCCGGGATTTGGATCAGGGAGAGGCGAGGGCTGCAGGTCCATCCGCTGCCGGAAAGCCGCAGCCGGAGGCCGATCGCCGGTCTGACGATGGGTTTCATGACGGTTATGCTGTGGCCGACCGTGGAACCCCCGGCCTCCGTCCTGGCAGGGGCGGTTTTCTTACT
>JASFUN010000258.1:0-3994 GCA_050050255.1 Anaerolineales bacterium
GACCAGGTGCTGCGAGTGCTCAGTTCCCTGCGGTTCCTGACCGGCGTGCGCTATGATCCAGAGCAACCGCTGGACAGCGCGCTTCAGGGCATATCAGAAAGCCTGACACCGATGCCGCCCGCATTAATCTCTGTGAGCGATGATATTGAGACTTTCGGGACCACACTCGAGGGAATCGAGCCGGGGATCGGGCAAACGATACGGGCTACCGAGGGGATGTCTGATTCACTGCGGACGCTGTCCAGCTCGCTTTCTGGCCCAAGGGGAGAGTTAGAATCACTTTCAGAATCGTTGGAACTTCAAGCGCAGAGATTCGAGCGACGTGTGTTGATTGGCGTGCTCGTCTCGGAAATCTTGCTGCTCCAATTCGCCCTGCTACAGTTTACAAGTGGATATGTAGGCAGCCTGCTCCTTGACAAACAGCCGGGTATGGTTGAGGAGCAGTAGGACCGAGGGGCTAAGCAAGATTCGTTTGCAGGACAAGACTCAGCGTGCTATAATTCAGTGGTCATTGGCTCTGGCTTTATGCAAAGCCTCCCCATCGAACTTTCCAGTTGAGAACTTGAACTCTTGTCCCTCGAGCAAATAACCGCATCCGGGTGACCGATTCTTGATCAACAGCAATTGAAGCGAGAAGCTTAATCTAAATCATCTTTGAACCCTCCGTTGGAGACAAATTATGAATATTGCACAACTTGAGGCGATGACTCTTGCAGAGTTGCGCGAATTATCCAAGGAACACGATATTGCCGGTGCCTCGCGCATGAAGAAAGAGGATCTCGTCCTGAACATCATGCAGGCCGATGCCGAACGACGCGGCCTTGAGCTCCGCGGTGGCGTGCTTGAGATTATGAACGAAGGCATGGGCTTCCTGCGTGCAGATCACTATCTGCCCGGGCGCAATGATATCTACGTCTCCCAGTCACAGATCAGACGCTTCGGATTGCGCACCGGTGACATGGTCATCGGCCAGATCAGGCCTCCAAAAGATAACGAGAAGTATTTTGGCTTGCTGCGTGTCGAGGCCATCAACGGGATGGATCCGGAAGAGGCGAAAGACCGCCCCCGCTTTGAGGAACTCACTCCGATCTTTCCAGAAGAGCGCTTTGACCTCGAGACCGACCGTGTAACGCTCGCGACGCGTTTGATCAACCTGGTCGCTCCGATCGGGAAAGGTCAGCGTGGCCTAATCGTCTCGCCTCCCAAGGCTGGCAAGACGACGGTCCTAAAGCAAGTGGCAAACGCGATATCGATGAAATACCCGGAGGTCCATTTGATGGTCGCCCTTATAGGCGAGAGGCCTGAGGAGGTCACGGACATGGACCGGTCGGTGGATGCAGAGGTGATCGCATCTACCTTCGATGAGCCGGTCAATTCACACGTCCGTGCGGCCGAGATGGCGCTTGAGAGGGCCAAGCGCCTGGTGGAATGTGGGCGTGACGTGGTGATTATGCTCGACTCGATCACACGCCTATCCAGAGCATACAACCTCATGGTCACACCCTCTGGGCGTACGCTCTCGGGCGGTATTGATCCAGCTGCGCTCTACCCTCCAAAGCGGTTCTTCGGCGCGGCCCGGAACATCGAGGAAGGCGGATCGCTCACAATCATAGCCACCTGTCTGGTGGACACCGGTTCGCGCATGGACGATGTCGTCTACGAGGAATTCAAAGGCACCGGCAATATGGAGCTGCACTTATCCCGCAAGCTCCAGGAAAGACGGATTTTCCCCGCATTCGACATAGATCGTTCCTCCACACGGCGGGAGGAGCTGCTCCTGGGTCCGGATATCACCCAGCGGGTATGGCTTCTGAGGCGGATGTTCTCACACATGATCGACCCACCAAATGGTGGTGGTATGGACGTGGTAAACGCGACCGAAGCGCTGCTTCAACGCTTCTCCCGAACCGATTCGAACATGGAGTTCCTCGAAACGCTCACAGAAGATTAAGCCTGAGATCAGGACGCTCCGACAATCTGCGTGTATAATGCCGCGTAAGCTGATAACGGGCTGCAGCCCTGCGGTTGAGATGTTGGAATGATAGAATGCTGAAGAGCGCCTTCTTTTGTGGGAGCTAGATTGACCCCAGACCTTACACTTCTTGAGAAGATCCGAAAATTTCCAGGACGATTGAAACTCTGGATGGATATTGCCATGCTGACCATGCGCGAGCCGTTTCTGCGTATAGCCGGGCATGTGGCGCTGCTGCTTGTAATAGGCATGGGTGTTTGGCTTGCCAGACTTGGATGGGACACCCTGCCCGCAGACGCTGCTGACCTCCCAACACAGGACGTGCCGCAGGAAGCGCAGGCCGAACTACCTCAAGAGGTTCAACTAGCCTCACTGGAACTTCCAACTTTCAACGGGCTGAGTGAAGAAGTTAATGGCATCCAGCGTCGTTCTGAGCTGCACACAGTGTTTCCTGAACGCCCGCGATTGGATGTTATCCGCTATGAGGTGCAGCAGGGGGACACCGTATTCGGTATCGCCGAGAAGTTCAACCTGAAACCCGAATCGATCCTGTGGGGCAACTACGACGTACTGCAGGACGATCCACACCGTCTCAAACCCGGTCAGCAGCTCAACATACCGCCAGTGGATGGGACCTTATATACGTGGCATGAAGGTGACGGTCTGCGCGGCGTCGCGAGCTTCTTCGGGGTCGAGCCAGCGGCAATCATTGAGTGGCCTGGAAACCACCTGGATCCGGGTCTTGATCCTGCCGAGGTCACCCTGGAAGCGGGCACGACGCTGATCGTTCCTGACGGTTCAAGATCATTTGTCACCTGGAGCGCTCCACGCATCACGCGTTCGAACCCGGCCGTCGCCAAGATTCTCGGACCGGGTGCCTGTGGGACGGTGGTTGACGGCATCGTAGGCACAAGCACGTTTGTCTGGCCGGCGCCATCTCATTATCTCTCCGGTTATGGCTACAGCTCGATCCATCCGGCGATTGATATCGCCGGCGACACAGGTAACGCTATCTTCGCCTCCGATTCAGGTGTGGTTGTTTATTCTGGTTGGAACGATTGGGGATACGGGTATGTGGTTGTCCTTGACCATGGCAACGGCTGGCAGACACTCTATGCGCACCTGAGTGCGATCAACGTGGGCTGTGGTCAATCAGTCTCACAGGGAGCGGTCATCGCTGCGATGGGCAGCACAGGCAACAGCTCCGGTCCGCATCTGCATTTTGAAATGATGCATGATGAGTACGGTAAGGTGAATCCGAGGAACTTCTTGCCTTAATTTGGGTTTACGGGCATGTGGATAGGATCAGGCAAGAGAAGACAGGGCGCAGAGTGATGCGTCTTTTTCTGTTTAAATAAGGTTGTGGTCGGTGAAACATCCCTTGTGCAGCCGCAGGCTTCAGCCTGCGCAGAAAGTGTGCGCCGGGGTGGGCGATCCCTTGGAACAAGCAGATTGACGTTTGACCGGTGCACGGGCTAAAGCCCGTGGCTACAGAACGCTGCGGGGTTCGTCGGCGAATTGACGGATGTGCAGCCGCAGGCTGAAGCCCGCGCAGAGAACGTGTGCCGGGGTGGGCGATCCCTTGGAACAATCAGATTGGCGTTTGGCCGGTGCACGGGCTAAAGCCCGTAGCTACAGAACGCTCCGGGGTTCGTCGGCGAGCTTGACCGATGTGTAGCCGCAGGCTTCAGCCTGCGCAGAGAACATGTGCCGGGGTGGGCGATCCCTTGGAACAAGCAGATTGACGTTTGGCCGGTGCCCGGGCAAAAGCCCGTGGCTACAGAACGCTGCGGGGTTCGTCGGCGAGCTTGACCGATGTGCAGCCGCAGGCTTCAGCCTGCGCAGAAAGTGTGCGCCGGGGTGGGCGATCCCTTGGAACAAACGGATCGACGTTTGACTGATGCACGGGCTAAAGCCCGTGGCTACAGAACGCTCCGGGGTTCGTCGGCGAGCTTGACCGATGTGTAGCCGCAGGCTTCAGCCTGCGCAGAGAACATGTGCCGGGGTGGGCGATCCCTTGGA
>JASFUN010000259.1:0-3980 GCA_050050255.1 Anaerolineales bacterium
GGGCAGCCTCGAAGCGGCGCTGAGAGGCGACACGATCGGAACCATGATCGCCGAGTGACGTGTCGACTGCTGCGCCGTACAAAGAACCCATACAAATTTCCCCGTCAGGCCTCCCAGCACCTGTTAATGCGCGTTGACATCTCTTTCCCTGCCTGCGGGGTGCATGACCCTTTCTATCAAGCGCATCTTCGCAAAATCGAGATTTTTGCGTTATGCTATAGGCAGATTCTTGCATGTGGTTGACACTGAGCGGGAGCTGATAATGGTTAACGATGCCTTGAAGGAAGCCGAGAACCGCATGAAAGGCGCAATTCGCTCGTTCGAAGATGATCTGGCGACCATTCGAACCGGACGGGCTTCCCCGGCCCTGGTTGAGAGGTTGAGCGTGGAGTATTACGGCAACCCGACGCCAATTATGCAGCTCGCGACGATATCGGCACCGGAACCACGCTTGCTCACCATTCGTCCTTTTGATCCCGGGAGCATCAAAGATATCGAGCGAGCTTTGCTGACATCAGATCTCGGTTTGACCCCCAACAATGATGGCAAAATCATACGGCTCAACATCCCACCGCTCACCGAAGAACGACGTCAAGAACTTATGCGTGTCGTCAAGAGTCGAGCGGAGGAAGCGCGCGTCGCCGTCCGTAATGTCCGCCGTGATACGCAGAATGACCTGCGGGAGTTTGAACGTGAAAAGCTGATCTCTGAAGACGAACTGCATCGTGCAGAAGACGAGCTGCAGGACCTGACGGACAAGTATGTCGAGGAGATCAACACCATCAGCGAACGTAAAGAGAAAGAAGTTCTTGAAGTCTAAGTTGGTTCATATATTCAATGACCAAGGCCTCTGATATCCAATTACCAGACGAGATTCCCACACACGTTGCCATCATCATGGATGGCAACGGACGGTGGGCTCGCAAGCGAGGCTTACCACGCCTCGCCGGGCACCGCGCCGGCGTCGAAAATTTGCGGCGCATTCTCGAAGCGTCGGTTGAATACGGCATCAAATACCTCACCATCTACGCTTTTTCTACCGAGAACTGGGGCCGCCCGCCTGCCGAAGTGCGCGGCCTGATCAACATCCTTGAAGATGTGATCGACCGGGAACTTAATTCGCTCCACGAGAACGGCGTCCAGCTTCGGCACCTCGGTCAACTCGAACGCTTGAGCGATGAACTTCAGGAGAAGGTTCGCAGCGCAATCGAGCTCACCAAGGATAATGACCAGTTGGTGTTAAATGTCGCCTGGAACTACGGCGGACGTGATGAGATCGTGCATGCGATCCAACGCATGATCGAGAACGGTCTGAAGCCCGAGGACATCACCGAAGAGCGGGTTAACGATTATCTTTACACCAGCGACTGCCCTGATCCCGATTTAATCATCCGGACCTCAGGCGAAATGCGCGTGAGCAATTTCCTGATCTGGCAGGGTGCCTACTCTGAGTGGTACGTGACAGGCACCTACTGGCCAGAATTTGGTCCGGACGAACTACTGAAAGCCCTGCACGAATACGCCCAGCGCGAAAGACGTTATGGGCGAATTTCTGACCCTGTAACCACAAACTGAGATGCTGCCACGACGAGCGGCTATAGCACTGCTCCTTATCCCTCTTGTGATGTGGGTCATCGCTGATGGGGAATGGCTGTTTTTAGCCGGCCTGGTGTTTGTACTGTGCATGGCGGTTTATGAATTCGCTTCCCTGTTCGCTCATGTCGGCAGGCGGCCGGCAACCCCACTGATGGTCGCGGGCGTCCTGGCTCTATCGATCGCAAGGTTCTTCGTGCAAACTTCGTACGACGCCTTCATCGTCGGGGGATTTTGTATTCTGGCCATGGCCTGGCACGTGCGTGAGTTTGAAACGGGTGTACAAAAAGCCGGGACCGATTTCGCGCTGAGCGTGACGGGATTTGTCTACGTCGGCTGGGTTGGGAGCTACCTGATTTTGCTGCGTCGGATGCCGGATGGCTTGACCTGGTTCATGATCGTGCTGCCCGCCATGTGGCTGGCTGACTCGGTCGCCTACCTGGCCGGAAAAGCGATTGGCAAGCATCGACTGGCAGCACGCACGAGCCCGAAGAAATCCTGGGAAGGATACCTTGCCGGCATCGCGGGAGGGCTGCTCGGTGGGGCACTTTTCCTTCAGCTGATGACGGTTGGTAGCCCCCCGCAGCAGATGCTGAAGACAGGCGTAGCTCTTGCCGTCGGGGGCGCGGTTGGTGTGTTTGGCCCTATTGGGGACCTGGGTATCAGCATGCTGAAACGTGAAGTCGGGTTGAAGGATACAGGACGACTATTGCCCGGACATGGCGGTGCGCTGGACCGGATGGATTCGTGGTTCTGGGCGGCGTTCATCGGCTTCAACCTTATCATTTTACTCAGATAGCTGGATAGCGCGCAGGAGCAGGAGTGACAACATGACGAGACCGACTCGCAATTTGGCGCTTGAACTTGTCAGGACCACAGAGGCCGCGGCGTTGGCTGCGGGTCGCTGGATGGGGCGTGGGAAAAAAGAGGAGGGTGATCAAGCGGCGGTTGATGCGATGCGGCTGGTGCTAAATTCAATCGACATCAACGGCATCATCGTCATCGGTGAGGGGGAAAAAGACGAAGCCCCGATGTTGTTCAACGGGGAACACCTTGGAAGCGGGGATGGGCCGGAGCTCGATATCGCTGTCGATCCCGTTGAAGGCACGCGGCTGCTGGCCCAGGGCCGCCCGAATTCAGTCGCCACGATCGCGTTGGCAGAACGGGGATCGATGTTCAATCCCGGGCCGATCGTATACATGAGCAAGATCGCCGTAGGCGAGTATGGGCGCGGCCATATCGACCTCGACGCCCCTATCGAGGAGAACATAAGATCGCTCGCTAAGGCGAAGGGGAGCGATGTCGATGATCTCACGGTGATCATCCTGGAGCGCGATCGGCACGACGAACTCATCCAACGCGTTCGGCAAACAGGCGCCCGCATCCGCTTGATTACGGACGGAGATGTCGCCGGTGCCATCATGACCGCCCGTCCTCAGACCGGCATTGACATGCTGGTAGGTGTTGGGGGAACTCCCGAAGGCGTCCTGGCAGCATGCGCCATCAAATGCATGGGTGGAGAGATCCAGGGCCGCATCTATCCCAGGAGCGATGAGGAAGCTAAAAAAGCTGTCGAGCAGGGCTACAACCTTGATCAAATTCTCACGACGGATGACCTTGTCTCCGGTGATGATATCTTTTTCTCCATCACGGGTATTACGGACGGTGAACTTGTAGAGGGGGTTAAATACTTTGCCAACGGTGCGCGGACACACAGCCTTGTGATGCGTTCCAAGACGGGTACCGTGAGGGAAATCATCGCCGATCACAACTGGGATGCGCTGATGGAAGTCAGCGAAATTCAGTACGACCGGATTGGCTGATCCAGCGGGATGACACCAGCAGAGCGAAGCGATTAACAACAGATGAACTCTTTATTCGCTGGCCAGCGGAGATATGTGCTCGGGCGCGTGCTAATGACCTGGAGCACGTTAGCGGCGATGCTGACGCTAATCGCTATGATGACCCTGCCTTTCATCGCGGGACGCGTTGCCGCAAAGGGTAAAGCGGCCCTTTCAGATTTGAGCAGTCAGACAGGTGAGGTCGTGAATGTCGTCGAGGATACTGAGCATGCGCTCTTGAAAACGGCCAGGACCCTGGACGCCTCCGCCTTGACGTTGGATCAGGCACAGACCAACCTCCAGGATATCCAGCCTTTGCTGGACTCGTTGCATGTTCTGCTTGGAGAAGAAGCCCCTGACACGATTATCGCCATGCAGGCCGGGCTCGAATCCGCGCAGTCAGGGGCGCGCGCTATGGACCAGGTGCTGCGAGTGCTCAGTTCCCTGCGGTTCCTGACCGGCGTGCGCTATGATCCAGAGCAACCGCTGGACAGCGCGCTTCAGGGCATATCAGAAAGCCTGACACCGATGCCGCCCGCATTAGTC
>JASFUN010000260.1:0-3978 GCA_050050255.1 Anaerolineales bacterium
CCGATTTTTTTATCTCCCCGATTTGCCTGTAGATGGGTTTGTGTTATACCGTTGGCATTGACCTTGCACGTGAGTAGGTGCAGGCCAGACCCATGAACCTCCCTATGAGAATTGCCGCGCGATGAATCAAGACGAAGATCGATCAAATGCAGAAGAGAAAACCAGGCGGACCAGCGTGAGAATCTGGGCTTTCCGCGCATTTCTGCTGTTCGTTGTAGTGGCTATCACTTTGCTCGGATGGCAGGTCGTCCGTCTGCAGCAGGCAAGGCCCGCAAGCACGGTCGATCCGACCCTTGCGGCTCTAGGTACTGAGCTCGCTTCCGCACCAACGCGAACCTCCACGGCTACCCAATCGAGTGTTCAAGATACGCTTACCCCCGTGCCTGTCATCAGTGCGGAGCAAGGGGCGATCTTTTATTCCGCAAGGGAGCGTGGTTTCTCCAGCCTGTGGATGGTTTCCCCCGGGGGCAGTGGTCCTGTACGTCTTACGAAAGGCGCCTGGAATGATCGCGATCCGGCGATCTCCCCGCAGGGCGATAGGCTAGTGTTTGGTTCAGACCGTAATGGGTATTGGGATCTTTATGTTCTGGATCTTGAGCAGGGCACGACCCGTCAGTTGACGAATACATCCGGGTTTGAAGGACACCCCACCTGGTCCCCTGACGGGGTATGGGTGGCGTATGAATCCTACGATGCGGGTGATTTCGACATCTGGATCCTGCCGGTTTCGTTGGATCAAGCACCGATCCGGCTCACGAACCATCCCGCTATGGATACCGATCCGGATTGGGACCCGCAAGGCCGGCGGATCGCCTTCGTCTCCGATCGCGACGGATCTCCGGACATTTTCATCGCCGCTCTGGATCAGCCTGATGACCGTTTTCTGAACTTGACCAGGACACCAAACAAGGTAGAACAGGATCCAACCTTCAGCCCGGATGGCGGTCAACTGCTGTATTCCTCTGATTCCTTCGGAGTGCCGCATGTATTCGTCCAGTCAATCGACCCCGAGATCCAACCGGCAGCTCTCAGAGGCAATGGCAGTAACGCCGTCTGGTCGCCTGATGGCCAATTGATCCTGTCCATCCTGGAATCCCCCCACGATGCACACCTGATTGCTTTTAGCGCCGAGCCTGATGCGGTAGTGCAAAACAATTTGCCCCTCATCCAGGAAGTGTATGCGCTCGCCTGGACAGAGCAGGAGATCAACCTGAACCAGGCTCTCGTCGCTGAAGCCCAGCAAGAATCAGGCTCAAATCTTTATGATGTACGGATCACTACGGCTGACGAGACGCTGGGGCGTGTTGGGTTATCAGAACTGCCTAATGTCAACGCACCGAACGCTTCACTGTCCGACGCAGTTGATGAGGCCTTCAACGCGCTGCGCATGCGTGCTCTTGATGAAATGGGCTGGGATTTCCTTTCGAACCTCGATTACGCCTTCACGGGTTTGAACGACCCTCTCCCGCCGGGACTGGAATTCGATGATTGGCTATACACCGGGCGGGCATTTTCATTCAGCCTGAGTACGGTACAAGCAGGTTGGGTTGAGGTCGTACGGGAGGAGTTCGAGGGTCAAACATACTGGCGCGTTTTCGTGCGTGCCTCCCGGCAGGATGGTACGCTCGGCGCTCCGCTTCGTGAGCGTCCGTGGGATTTCGAAGCGCGCTTCCAGGGTAGCGGTCAGGCTTACGATCAGGGTGGGGAGCAGAAGGAAAACATACCCACAGGCTACTTCGTAGATTTTACACAGCTGGCTCATGACTACGGATTTGAACGTCTGCCCGCGCTTCCGAATTGGCGCACGTATTACCATGGATCGCGCTTCAACGAGTTCGCCTACCTGGATGGCCTTGATTGGCAGGAAGCGATGCTGGAACTGTATCCAGCTCAAGCGTTGATCACGCCAACTCCGTTCCGAACCCCGACATCCACCCCCACCAGGACCCCTCGCCCTACGCCAACCCCGTGGTGGCTGAGGTGGGTGACACCCACTGCGATCCCCTCCAGTACTCCCCCCTGGACCCCGACTCCTTGATAAATTCTTGTAGCCCGGGGTGTGAACAGGCATTTTTCGTAAATTATGTAAACCTGGCTTGACTCTTTTTCAGTGGTCATGCTATGCTTTCTGGTCGGATTCAATCCGGGAGGTCTGATGGTCCGAGAGCGTGTGGCTGAGGATGTATACGTATTCACAAGCGAACTCTATGCACAGGTCAACGCCGGGGCGGTGGTGGGACCCGAGTGGTCTGTGTTAATCGATACGCTCGCGTTCCCGGAGGAAACGCTTGAGATCCGTGATTTCCTGCATAACCGCCTCGAGAAGCCAGTGCGCTATATCATCAACACTCACTATCACGCAGATCACACACTCGGCAATTGCTGGTTTCCTGAAGCAGTGGTCCTTGGCCATAAGCGCTGCCGAGAACTGCTGGCGACCACGGGAGAGGAGCGGTTGGAGAATGCCAAACGGCAAAACAGGGATCTGCGCGATGTAGAGATCGTGCTGCCTGAGGTGGTGTTTGAGCGTGGTGGCATTGGATTAAGGGTGGGGAAGCGTACCCTGCGGTTGATCTACCTACCGGGTCACAGTGAGGACGGCATCGGTGTTCTGCTTGTCGAGGATCGAGTGTTGTTCTCAGGCGACGTCATGATGCCCGTCCCTTATCTTGTGGATGGTGATTATGAGGTCATGGTCAAGACGCTGAAGCGCATACCAAAGATGAAATTAGAAAACCTCGTGCAAGGTCACGGCGAAGTGATCTTGCGCGGCGAGGTCCCGAAAGCTGTGCGCCGCAACATCGATTACCTCGATGAGATCCGTAAACATGTACGCCGGGCAAGCCGCCGCAAGGATTTCGTGAGCTACCTGGACGAAGTTGATGTTGAAAGCTGCGGAAAGAGCCGCATCTTGATCGGTGGCCTTGCCGAGCAGCTGCATCAACTCAACCTAATGTCGCTCATGCAGGCCTGGTACCCGAAGAAAGTCGCCGAGGCTAATGAGTAAATCCGAAGGTCCGGTATGACAACATACGAGATCGTCTTTGACGGTGGCAGCCGTGGGAATCCGGGCCCGTCATACGGATCTTTCGTATTGCAAGTCAGTGGAGAGCCTCCGGCCAGGCCAGTGCGCCTAGAATTCGGGCGTGCCACGAATAATGAAGCGGAATACCTCACCTTGGTGGCGGCTCTTGAAAATTTGTTGTCAATACTGGAGGCCCAGGGAGAATCGGCTGCTCGGGTCGGGCTTAAGATCAAAGGGGACAGCCAGCTTGTGATTAAGCAGCTGCAAGGTGAGTGGAAAGCAAAGAACGCTCGGCTGCGGGCTTTGCGGGACCGGGTGCATGACCTGCTCATGCATTTTGGGAAGGTAGAGATGCGCCATCAGGACAGGCAGGACAGCGTCGAGGTTCTCGGTCATTGACCATGCAAAACCCTTGTGGCATAATGCCCCTAAGCATCCGCAAGAAAAGCTGAGATGGAGACGAGTAGGTTCAGCGTAAGCTGACAGAGAATCTGGGTTAGGTGAGAGCCAGATCAGCCCACTGAACAGAAAATCCCTCCGGAGCCGCGACCTGAAAGCCCATTTGGACAATTAGGGAAGCCGGATTCGCCACCCGTTAGCGACGGCGCAGGTATAAACCGGATTTCGGTCGTACCTGATTGAGTGTCTGCTTTGAGCAGAAACCAGGGTGGTACCGCGGGAGATCGCTCTCGTCCCTGACAGGGATGAGAGTTTGTTTTTTTTAACCATCTGAAGCTCGAGTTTGGGGCAAAGTAATTGGAGGCAATATGACGGATCTACTTTATCTTCGAGATTCATATTTGAAAGAATTCGATGCGAAGGTGTCCGGTGTCTCCGATCTCGGTGTGACCCTGGACAAGACCGCTTTTTATCCGGGCGGGGGAGGCCAGCCCTATGATCAGGGCACGCTTCGATCCGGCGATAAAGTCCTCAACGTTGCCCGCATGAAACGA
>JASFUN010000261.1:0-3975 GCA_050050255.1 Anaerolineales bacterium
GCGGCTTCGAGCATCTTAGAAAGGATCTTGACTCCCTCTGGGTCGTCACTGGCCATGTTGTACACAAAAATAAGCCTGCAATCCACTTCTTTCTTCACAAGGTCAAAGACCTTGAGCACACCCTCCGGGTCTTTCCAGGGGTCGAAGCGGGAGACCTGGGTGATGATCGGCTTGTCGGTCGGGATATTGTATTCAGAGAGGTAAAAGTCGATCGTCTGCTGATCGAGATCCATGTTCTTGGGGGAGAGTGGGTCAATCGAGGGCGAGATGATGTCCTGGGGAAGGTCAAGGCTCGGGACTTTATAAATGTCCGAGGAAACCACCATACGATCATACTGCTTGATGTAGGGCTCCATGAACGTCCATGCTTGCGCGTTTGGGTGGGTGATGTCGATATGACAACGCCAGATCCAGGCCGAGTTGTGGCCAACGTATTCGACCAACGCGCAAGGCTGCGGATCGTGGATGATCACGTAGTCATGATCTAGGAACGCGAAACGTGCAAATTTTTCATTGATGTACTTGTAGAGTTCCAACTCGACGTCCGAGAACCCGATCTCCTGTCCCTGGAGGGCGTTGTGAAATTTCTTGGTGACATCGAAATACTCCGGAATTCCGTGGATCACACGCCAGTCCGTCCGGATCCCCAGATCATTCATCAGCAGCACAAAGTTATCCAGGATTTCAGCCACACCGCCGCCGTAATTTGTGGCATTGACGTGCACAACCGTAGCGCCTTTAAAATCCTCAGCTTCGGTGCGAATTTCCTCCAGAACCTCGTCGGAGGCGATGCCGCGGTAGTCCTCGACACGTTTATAGCTGTTCATGTTGGGATGTGCCTCTCTTATAAATTAGATACTTCAGAGCGTGTACCGGCTTGCAACCGTCCGCTGAGCCAAAAACAACGAGGGCTCACACCCCGCCCCGCGCCTCCCGAACAGCGCGTGAAACCATGATCAAGACAGGGTTTTACGCCCCCCAAGCCGAAAAAGTATAACAAAGAATATCGTTTTTTCACATTGCAAAAACCCTGCAACTCGGGCTGCCTTTAAATGCTGCTGCGCTGCTCAGTTGCGCAGCGCAGCAGCTTCCGATTGGATGAAGATTTTAATTGAGACCAGTTTCGCCGGGCTCCGGGTTAAGCTCCTGCATCTCGCCGCTGTGTTGGAAGATCACACGCTCGACCAGGTTGGTCGCCCGATCAGCGATGCGTTCCAGATTATGGCTTGCAAACTGCAGCCGAATCCCGGCGCCACTCTTGATCGGTTTTTCAGCCATCTTCTGAAGTAAATCGTGGAACAGCTCACGGTACTGCTGATCGATATCATCATCTCGGGCAGCTACTTCCTGCGCTAACGCAAGGTCTTGCTCGCGGTAGGCTTCAAACGCCATGCTCAGCATCTCGCGCACATTCTCTGCCATCTTTGTGATCCCGGTGGGCACTTCCAATTTCGGTTCATCCTCACCGCGCAGGACCGATTTAGCGATGCCAACCGCGTGGTCGCCCATGCGTTCAAGGTCGCTGACGATGTTCATCGCCGCAACGATGGCTCGTAAATCACTTGCAGCCGGTTGTTGTGTCGCGATCAACCCTAAACAATGTTTCTCAATTTCAAAGCGCGAATTATTCACTGCCTCATCACCATCGATTACTTCCTTGGCGAGCACGGAGTCCTGTTCGACCAGTGCCTGCATAGCCCGGTCGATAGCCGTGTCAACCATATCTCCCAAACGGAGAATATCGTCACGCAGGTGATCAAGGTCTTGATCAAGTTTAGCTCTTGGGTTTGAAGCCACGCTTTGTTCGCCCATCAACCTGTCTCCTTCAGAAAAGAACCGATCCGATCAAAAGGTGGCGAACCACCGGTGATCAGTTCCGCAGCAAAATACTCCGGCAGGCCGGCGGCGCGTATAGCATCCGCAGCTGCGCCTACATCATAACTCACTCTGCGGAATTCAACGCTTGTTTCGCCGGACAGCGAGAGCAGCACGTACCCAGCGCGGGGGTCCCCATCTTTCGGTTTGCCTACCGAACCGGTATTGACAAACAACGTGTTGTTCACGGCCTTCTGGTAAGCAAGATGAGTGTGCCCGAAGAGCACGACATCTGTCCCGGCAGCCCGGGAAATGCGCACAAAAGTTGCCTCAGGGCGATGCTCGTACAGATACTCGTTGATCTTGCGCGGGCTTCCATGCACCATCAGTAAACTGGGGGTTCGATCTTCCACTCGAATTTGAATGGGAAGTGACTGCAGGAAAGCCTTGTTCCCTGCCGTTGTCCGCTTGCGCGTCCACAGCAGCGATTCTTTCCCCAGCCGGTCCATTTCCGGGTCTTTGTAGACGCAGCCACAATCATGCAGGTCAAATCCGACGCCTTCATCGTAGTTGCCCATCACCGTAGGCACATCATGTTTTTTGATGAACTCAACAACTTCATTCGGGAACGCACCGTAACCTACGAGGTCGCCCAGGCAGTAGACAGCGTCAGGCCCTTCGCGCTGCAGGTCCTCCCAG
This sequence comes from Anaerolineales bacterium, assembly GCA_050050255.1. GTDB lineage: Bacteria > Chloroflexota > Anaerolineae > Anaerolineales > E44-bin32 > E44-bin32. Next base: position 2,515 of record JASFUN010000261.1, read on the forward strand.
ACGGCTTCCAGCGCATGCATATTGGCGTGAATGTCTGATATTAAAGCCAGCATCATCAACTTACCTTTGAACACATTCTAGCCAAACCGGCCGGTGACGTAATCTTCGGTACGCTTATCACCTGGGCGCGTGAAGATCAACTCGGTGTCATCGTACTCGATCATCTCGCCGGCGCGATCCTCTCCGATCATCATCATCGCAGTGTAATCGGAAACGCGCGCTGCTTGCTGCATATTGTGTGTAACGATGATGATCGTATACTGCTCCGAAAGCTCGCGCATCAACTCCTCGATGCGCAGTGTAGCAATCGGATCAAGCGCCGAGCAGGGCTCATCCATCAAGATGACGTCGGGTCTAACCGCGATGGCGCGGGCGATGCACAATCGCTGCTGCTGACCCCCGGAGAGCGAGAGCCCGCTCTGCTCGAGTTTGTCATGCACCTCGTCCCACAGCGCAGCGGCACGCAGCGACTGCTCAACCAGCTGATCCATATCCCCCTGGTAGCCGTTGATACGCGCGCCCCAGGCGACGTTCTCATAGATGCTCTTCGGAAACGGGTTGGGCTTTTGAAAAACCATCCCGATGCGCCGGCGCACCTCCACCGGATCGACATGATCCTGGTAAATGTTGTCCCCGCGGAATACGACCGCGCCGTTGGTCCTGGCGGTCGGAACGAGTTCGTTCATGCGATTAAGCGCCCTGAGGAGCGTGCTCTTCCCACACCCCGAAGGCCCGATGATGGCTGTAATTTTCTGCTTCTGGAAAGCCAGATTGACATCACGGATCGCTAAAAAATCCCCGTAGAAAACGTTCAAGGCTTTGGTCACGAGCGCATGTTCGCTTGAATCGACACCATCCCGTTGCAGGACCTGCGAGTTTACACGCACGGCCGCATCGTCAACCTCACGCCTGGAGAGACCGCTCAAATGGATGCCTCCCTGGATTTCTTGAATGAATTGCTCAGACACTCTACTTTCCCTCCGAATCAACTAAAGCTGCCGGCGAAATCGATTGCGCAGCAGCACTGCCGAAGCGTTCATCGTCAGCAGCAGGAGCAGCAGCACGATAATCGCCGCAGCCGCGATGTTCCTGAATTCTGCCTGCGGTCGAGCCGTCCATTGAAAGATCTGGATCGGCAGGGTTGTAAATTTCGAGAAGGGACCCGTGGGGTCCTTGGTGATGAAGGTAGAAGCGCCCACCACGACCAGCGGGGCGGTCTCACCGATGGCGCGCGAGATGGCCAGGATCGTGCCGGTGAGGATACCCGGGATGGCATTGGGCAGCACATGGGACCAGGTCGTCTGCCATTTTGTCGCCCCCAGGCCAAAACTCGCCTGACGCAGTGAACCGGGCACGGCGCGTATGGCCTCCTGGGCGTTGATGATGATGAGTGGAAGGATCAGCAATCCCAGCGTCATCCCCGCCGAGAGCAGCGTGCGCCCGTTAGCCGTTGTGGGATCT
>JASFUN010000262.1:0-3956 GCA_050050255.1 Anaerolineales bacterium
CCAGGTGCTCATCATTTATCCCCATCCTACGGGTCTCAATGACTTCTAAACTTTTAGCCGCGAGCACGAGCGGAGAGTTGCCGGGACCAAATGGCGCTAATCTCTCCAGATCTTCAGCTAAATCCAGGTCTAGTTGATCCAACGCCAGGTATGCGTCCAATCGAACCTCGGGCCTGCTGCCAAGTTCGGTGTACGCTCCCTGGATGAAGCGATCTATCCCACGCCTGAACTCGCCGACACAATCCTTCCGGATGGTTAACCCGGCCGCCATCGGGTGTCCGCCGTAGCCCTCAAGCAAATCGGCCTGGGATGCGATAGCTCGCGAGATATCGATCCCCTCGACCGATCTTGCCGATCCCCTGGCAAGCTCATCGTCAGCATGCGTGAGCAGGATGACCGGTTTCCGGTATTCATCGGCTAATCTCCCAGCCACAAGCCCTACGACCCCTGCAGGCCATTCCCGGTTTTCAAGGACGAGAGCAGCTGGCTCAAGGAGCTTCGGCTCCCGTTCGAGCATAAGTAGGGCTGATTCATGAACCGCATCGGAAAGCTGCCTTCTTTCGGCATTGAGAGATTCCAGCTTTCGGGCGAAATCCATCGCCTCTTCATCATCCGCACCCAACAAGAATTCCACGGAAGGTTGAGCATCCGCCAGGCGCCCGAGGGCATTCATCCTCGGAGCCAGGATGTAGCCGATCTGATCTTCTGTTATCACTGTTTGCTCGACGTCGGAAAGCCTCATCATCGCCTTGATAGCTGGCCTTCCTGTAGTTCGTAATCTATTGAGGCCAAGCTGCAGATAATAGCGTGTGTCCTTCACCTGCTCTGCCAGATCAGCAACTATTCCCAAGGCTACAAGGTCTAAAAACATGCCGGGGTCCAGTTCCGATTTCAGACCTTCTAGCAGTCGTCGAGCTACAAGAAATGCGACACCGACCCCTGGCAAATCTCGCAATGCATGTCGCTCTGGAAGGAGTTTGGGGTTGACGAAAGCTGCCGCCTCCGGGAGCTTTTCGGGAAGGTCATGATGATCCGTAATGACAAAATCAACCCCTCGGGATGACGCATAAGAGACCTCATCTATGGCGCTGCTGCCCGTGTCACAGGTGAGGATAAGGCTGACCCCATCGTCGATAACCCGCGTCAGGTTGGCTTTGTTCACACCATGGGATTCGATTTCACGATTGGGAATGTGATAGGTGACATCAAAACCCAAACGACGGAGCGTCCCGACCAGCAAGGCAGTCGAAGTTTGACCGTCGACATCGAAATCCCCCCAAACGCAAACCCTCTCCTGATCCGTCCTGGCTTTAACGAGCCTTTCGGCTGCCATTTGGATCCCGGGAAGCTCATCGATTGAGGCCGGCTGATAGTATTGCGGGTCGATGAAACCCATCGCAGCCGACACCGTATCCACGCCCCTCGCGATGAGCGCCTCAGCCACGATCGGATGACCTCCTATGGCCTCCCGGAACTCGCCGGCCACAACCCTCTCTACAGGTTCAATCCATCTGACATCTCTGTTGTTCAGAATTCAATCTCCGGCAATTCGTCCAGATCAATAACCTCTGGCCAGTCATCGAGCTCTTCCAGCTCTCGGTCGAATTCTGACATGGGACCTGCTCCAATGCCACGGTCGCACAGGGATCGGTATCGGCAGTATTCACATTTATGAAGGTCGTCCGTTAATGGGAATTTCTCGGTTTCCATGGTTGCAATTTCACGCATGAGACGAATCAGATACTCTTCATCGAGCGCATATTGCGCCTGACTATACTTGAATTCTTTCGACGAATGAGGCTCCTGAGCGTACCAATAACGCATCCTGATTTGGTCCGGTGTGATCGTCTCGAATCCGAACCTGCCAAGACCCTCCCTGGCGAGGATGAATGGGTAGAGGCGGGACTGCATCCTCTGTCGAAGCTCTGAAACTCTGGGAATATATTTGCTCGTCTTCCAATCGACGATTAGCACTTTCCCCGCCTCATCTATGGCAATCAGGTCAAATTTGCCGACCAACCTGAACCCTTCCAGCGAGCTTGCCTGCGTGACCTCTGGAAATCGGATAGTTGGCACATCATCGAGACCATATTCCAGGAAATCTTGCCACCAATATGCAAGCGGGGGCTCCGCCGCGTAGACATGCAAGACGTCTTCGGGCATGCCCAGGAGGTAGCGATGGATGAGTTGGTGGAACAGCCTACCCTGTTCTACATGCAATTCAAATTTATCTGCTGGCTCCATGACGTGCGCAGGCCATGGCTGCTCCATCAGATATCGAAGTTGGAAACGTCGCTTGCAATCCAGGTAATCCTGAAAACGCGCTTGTGTAAAATAAAAGTTCGGTCGCAGTTCAGTCATGTTGAGCATCCCAGTAGTCGAGCAGCATCCTCAAAGCACTCGCAGCTTTTAGGTTTTCCCGCCGACCCAGGTTCCAGGTGATGACAAGCTCCTGTCTGGCCCTGGTGAGTCCAACAAAAAACAGGCGCAGACGTTCAGCGGCGTAATCAACCCTGGCTTCGAGAGTGGCTTCTCCTTCTTCCCGGAAACTTGATGCATCCTTATCAAGCAGTGAATCCAGCTGGGCCAGGGCCTCAGCCTGCAAATTTAATTGGTCGCGTAAAAACCATCGCTCTGAGATGTACACGTCGTCCTCAGCGAGGGATGGAAAATTGTATTGATTTGCGGCCAGGATATAAACCCGATCCCACTCCAATCCTTTTGCCTTGTGCATCGTTGCCACAACTACCTTTCCCGGGTATCGCTCCGGGACAAATGCGCTTTCGAGGTCGCCAAAACCGATAAAGCGTCTTTGGTTGTTCGCGATGCGTTCCAGTTCATCCGCCAGGTCTAAAAACCCCCACGTTGGGTTGCTGCGCTTAATCCGCGCCATGGCAAGTGACAGCCTGTACACGAGGGCAAGTTCTTCATGACCTAATCCAAGGTCCTGTGAGATCGTCAGGATTAGCTGGTCAATCGGCAGGACTACGGCAGCATGCCAGCGCTGTAGGATCTTCCGAAAATCGGCAATAATCCCGTACAGCTCCCCGCTGACTCGTCCATCCAGATCTTCCAGCCAATCGTTTCCCGGAGTAGGCCACACAAAACTTTCAGTATGCGTACAGGTCCGCAGCACCTCACTGGCTTTGTGCTGCAGGCTTGCTGGATCTCCTTTGTCGCCCTGGTCCCATTGCCAGGCAATGAACGCGTCGGCAATTGAGCCCGGTAGATCGGGGTGCGCGAGGTGTTTCAACACCTCCGAAAGAGCCCTGGCGATGTTGCGGGTGGTTTCTGTGCTCCGTAACAACTCTATGTAAGGCACTTTTCTCGCCTGGAGACCTTCGACAAGTTGTGCGCCGCGCACATTGCGGGGCACCAGCACTGCCACGGTGCGATCCGGGTTTTCTCGGACCCAGCGTTCCGCCGAGACTATGACGGCATCCAATTCCTCCTGAGCGGTGTAGGGAATGTCCACAAGATGGATCCCGCCCGGCTGGTCCGGGGGATTGGGCTGGGGATCGCCGGGCGGCGATGGTTTGATATACGGTTCACGTAGAGCACCACGCAATTCTGGCGCAGGGTGATCAAATTCAGTCCACCTGATCAATTGATTGGCGAGGTCGATGATGCTGAGCGTCGATCGCCCTGAATGGGGAAGCGTCTGAGCGCTGACAGCCTCTTCCTGCAGGAAATTACGTAAGTATTCAGGGCTCGCCGTAGTGAAAGTCTCGAAGATAGCCTGGTTTGGATCACCGACCCGCACCCAGTTCCCGTTTGATCCAACAAGAGATCTTAGAATCTGCTCCTGCAGCCTGCTGCTATCCTGGGCTTCGTCTTCGAGGATAAACGGCCAGCGTAGCCGGAGATTTTCGAGGAACAAGGGATCGGCTTGCATGGCTTGCAGGGCGCGCACAATCAGATCGTTGAAATCTAAAAGACCTCGAATTGTGAGTGCT
>JASFUN010000263.1:0-3947 GCA_050050255.1 Anaerolineales bacterium
CTCTTCGCCGGGTTAGATGCGCCAGAAATTGGAGATTCGCTGGAGGAACTGGACGAACAGGTCTCCCATTTCGAGACCTATCGATCGAGCCTCTCCGAGGATCTGGGTGAGGAGCGCATGCTCGAAATTCTCCAGTCCTACGAGGGTATCGCGCGCCGGTTGAGCCGCCTGGGTGGATATGCATCCTTGAGATTTTCCGAGGACACGCAGGATCAAAAAGCCCAGACCTTTCGTGCGCAGATGCAAAAGCGATACGCCGAGGTTGACAACCGCACCATGTTTTTCAAGCTGTGGTGGAAAGGGATCCCGGATGAGCAGGCGGAGCGTTTGCTGGCGATCTCCGGTGATTACCACTACTGGCTGCGCGCGCTGCGGCTGCAGAAACCGTACACGCTAAGTGAGCCGGAAGAGAAGATCATCAACATCAAGGATGTCAATGGACCAAGCGCGATGGTCAACCTCTACACTACCATCACCAACCGCTATGAATTTGAGTTGGAAATCGATGGGGAGGTTAAAGAGCTGAATCGCGAGGAGTTAACGAGCTACTACCGCAGCCCGAACCCGGATCTGCGCGCCGGCGCTTACCAGGAACTGTACAGAGTCTATGCACAGGATGCGCCCATCCTGGGCATGATCTACCAATACATCGCCCGGGACTGGCGCAGTGAGAGCGTTGATCTGCGCGGATACGCTTCACCGATCTCGGTGCGCAACCTGGCCAACGATATACCCGATGAGGTGGTAGACACGCTGCTGGATGTGGCTCGAGATAACGCCTCGATCTTCCACCGTTTCTTCGCTCTCAAAGCGCGCTGGTTGGGGGTGGATCGCATCCGCCGCTATGATCTTTATGCCCCCGTCGCCAAGACGGAGAAGACCTACAGCTACCCGGACGCGGTTGAGATGGTGCTTGATAGCTACAACAAGTTCGATGCGCGCCTCGCCAACCTGGCGCGTAAAATTTTCGATGAGGATCACTATGATGGCGAGGTACGTAAGGGCAAGCGCTCAGGGGCATTTTGTTCGACCGTCGAGCCGGCCCTGACGCCGTGGATCCTGCAATCCTACGATGGCAAACCACGCAACGTGATGACTATGGCGCATGAGCTCGGACATGCCGTCCACTCTCTGCTCGCCGATGAACACACCGCACTCACACAACAGGCCTCGCTTCCCTTGGCTGAAACCGCCTCGACATTTGGTGAGATGCTCACCGTCGATTACCTGCTCGAGCGGGAGCAGGACGAAGGCGTGCGTCGCGATATCCTCTTCCATCAGATGGACGATGCCTATGCGACGATCATGCGCCAGGCATATTTCGCGATGTTCGAGCGGGAGGCGCACAGGGCGATCGCTGAGGGCGTCGCGGTTGATGACATGCACGAGCTATACCTCAACAACCTCAAGGATCAATTCGGGGCATCGCTGGAAATGAGCGACGATTTTAAGTATGAGTGGGTCGCAATCCCACACTTCTACTTCGCGCCTTTCTATGTTTATGCTTACGCGTTCGGACAGCTGCTCGTGCTGTCGCTCTACCAGCAATACCAGGAAGAGGGTGAGGCCTTCAAGCCGCGCTATTTCGAAATCCTCTCGGCAGGGGGATCTGCCTCGCCAAACGAGATACTGACGCGGGCCGGCATCGACATGACCAGCGCCAGCTTCTGGCAGGGTGGCTTTAGCGTGATCGAGGAGAAGCTCGAGGCCCTCGAGGAAATTGAGATCGAGGCGTGAGATAGAAATCATTCGACACAACTCACCTACACGTAGATACACCAGGTGCGCATGACCATGCGCACCTGGTTGTTTAATTCTGGCCCAGTGCAAAGAGCAGCCAAAAGGAGAAATAGGTTTCCAAATAGAAACTAGTTGACAAAAGAAACTTATTCGAATACAATGATGGCATCTTGAAACAGAGGAGGCCATTCATGGTGGAACCATCGTATCTGGACGAACTCACGCGCAAGGCACGCCGAATCGAATTCGATGATGGTTTGACCGACCTTCAGACAGCAATCGTTTTCTTGCTGCTCGGGTTTGTAAACGCGTTCTTTCTCTCCGGAACCGGGATGGAGTTATATGTGCGCGCTTTACTGGCGGACCGGGAGCTGGCACTGGTCGGGATGCTGGGATTGCTTGGAGCGATTGTGCTATTGCTCTTCGGCTCACGCCGGGTTGTGCGCTGGATCCGCGTGAAGAAGCTATGGGCCGGTGGCGGAAGGGCTACCCCGCGAGCGTGGCAGCTCGACCGCTGGGTGGCGTTTATCGCCCTGGGAGCTTTTTTCCTGATCTTCGTCCCCGGGATGCTCCTCTTACCCCGGGAGCCCCTCGACATGCACAGTGGACTGCGGGTCACGATCGCGGCGGGGAGCGCGGCGACGGCGGTCATCTACTTCGCCATAGGGCGGGTGCTGCGGGTGGGCCGCTATACGTGGGTCGCACTTGCCGGCGTTGCAGTAACTTTACTGCTCCTGGTCACACGGCTTTCCGCGGCAGGGGCATGGATCGTGTTCGGCCTGATCTGGGGTCTGGCGCTCACAATTTCCGGGGGATTGGCGCTGCGCAGGGCGCTCGCACAACTCGAGGGCCCCCGCGATGGTTGATTATTCGCTGCCCACGAACCTCGACCGTTTGATTCATAACCCTGGCCGGCTGGCTATCCTGGCGGTCCTGGCTGGGGTTGAGAGCGCCGATTTCACCTTCTTACAGGAGACGACCGAGATCAATAAAGGTACGCTTTCGAAGCACCTGTCTTCGCTCGAGCAGGCGGGTTACATCAAAATCAAGAAACAATTCATCGACAACAGGCCCAACACCTCGGCGAGCTTAACTCCTGATGGTCGCAAAGCGCTGAACACCTACCGGCGCAGGTACCAGCGCTTTCTAAAGTCTATTGGCTCTGACTGAGCCCGACGGATTGGTCGGTGCGATGCGGTGGGAGCATCTGCTCACATGCTATGTAAGAAAACCCTGGCTAATGGATGCCAGGGTTTTGTCTTCAGCGGAGAGGGTGGGATTCGAACCCACGGTGGCCCAAAGGACCACAACGGTTTTCGAGACCGCCCCGTTCGTCCACTCCGGCACCTCTCCGGGGCCCATTATAGCGCGTTTGACACCTAGATTTCGACGCTCTCACCCATCGCCGGATAATGGACCTCGTCGAATCCGGCTTCACGGATGCTCTCCATCAAGGCCTTGGCGGCGTGTCCCTCCCCGTGAACGAGAAAGACACCTTTGAGCGTTTCTCTCGAAGCCAGGGCGTACTCGAGAAGGTAGTGCTTGTCGGCGTGCGCCGACAGCCCGTCGATGTTGGTGACCTCAGCCTTGACCTCGTGTTCTTCACCGAAGATCCTGACGTGCTTTTTGCCCTCCTTGAGCCGCCTTCCAAGCGTGTGTGGGGCCATCCAGGAGGTGATCAGCACGGTGTTGCGTGGGTCACCGATGTTGTTGCGCAGGTGGTGCAAGATGCGTCCAACCTCTGCCATTCCAGAGGCTGAAATGATGATTGTAGGACCATCGACATAATTGATCGCCTTGCTTTCATCGACCGAGCGGGTGTAATTGAGCAGGTCGAAGCCGAGGGCGGTGCCGTGTGGATCAGCCTGCATGAACGCGGTCGCCTCGGCGTCGAAGCACTCCGGGTGATCGCGGAATATCTCGGTCACGTTGATCGCCAGTGGACTGTCCACGAATACGGGCATCCTGGGGATCTCGTGGCGGTTGATCATCTGGTGCAAATAGTACACCAGAGCCTGGGTGCGGCCGACTGCGAATGCGGGAATGATCACCTTGCCGCCGCGTTCGGCGGTGCGGGAGACGACCTCGCGCAGCGCTTCGTATGCGTTCTGAGGGTGATCGTGGTCCTTATCACCGTAAGTGGATTCGAGGATCAGGTAATCTACCTCGTTCGGAGGAATTGGATCGCGCACGATGGGCATGCCCGG
>JASFUN010000264.1:0-3925 GCA_050050255.1 Anaerolineales bacterium
ATTCCACGGCCTGCTCGTTCCACCCGGCGGGACTCTATCCATGGCCGAGGTGCTGGGGGATATCAGCCTGGACAACGGCTACGCCGAAGCGCTGATCATTTACGGCGATCGCACGATCAAGGGCGTCGGCGGCGGCGTCTGCCAGGTGAGCACGACCCTTTTCCGGGCTGCTTTTTTTGGCGGCTATGAACTCGTTGAACGCCACCCGCATGCTTACCGGGTGGGTTACTACGAGCAGGGGCCGGGATCTCCCGGAACAGGCCTGGACGCCACCGTGTTCGTCCCGCTGGTCGATTTTAAATTCCGCAATGACAGCGATTCATGGCTGCTTCTTGAGACCTATGTCTACGGCAACCAGCTTTTATGGAAGTTCTACTCCACTTCGGACGGCCGCTCGGTTGAATGGAGCCGCCGCATCTCTGACGAGGTCGAAGCACCTAAACCACTTTACAAAGAGAACCCGGAGCTGGACAAGGGCGAGATCAAACAGATCGATTACGAAGCAGACGGCATGGATGTCGTCGTCTACCGGACCGTGACACGCGCTGGCGAAACCCTGCACCAGGACACGATCAAGACCCACTATCTCCCCTGGCGGGCGATTTATGAGTTTGGCCCCGGCACAGACATCCCCGATGATGTCGAGGTTGAGGATTCCTGATCACCGTCATTTGACTTATCGAAAATACTCCACTATGTTTCCCCATATCCGCCGTCCCACACGGCTGTAGGAGATGAATATGATCAGTGAAGAATTACTTGAGATTCTACGATGTCCGGCTTGTGTGCGCGAAAAAGAAGGCCTGCTCGAACTGCACGCGGATACCTGGTTGATCTGCCAGGAGCCTGACTGTGGGCGCAAATATCCCATCAAAGACGATATCCCGGTCATGTTGATCGAAGAAGGCGACAAGTGGGTTGATGTGGATGTGGACGATCTGCCCGTCCCACCGCCAGAGGATTGATGCCTGCCGATTCTGAAGACCTTCAAGCGCTGTTAGGAGAGCTCAGCTCGGGCGATGACCAGCGCGCAGAAGGGGCGGTTCATGCCCTGGCCAGTAAGGGAGAAAGCGTACTCCCCTGGCTTTGCGAAGAGCTCGAATCGGATAACCCCGATCAGCGCTGGTGGGCCACCGCCGCTCTGGCCCAGATCGATCACGAGCAGGCGCGTGCGGCGCTAAAAAAGAGCCTATCTGATCCTGACCCAAGTGTCAGGCAATGTGCTGCCTTCGGCCTGCGCAGACAGCCTTACCAGGCGGCACTTCCGGACCTGGTGGCTGCGTTGGCAGGCCCGGACCGCCTGCTGGCTCGCCTGGCCGCCGACGCGCTTGCCTCACTTGGGGAAAGTGCGCTCGAATCTTTGACGAAAGCGCTCCGTTCCGAGAACCCCGCCGTGCGCATCGAAGCCGCCCGGGCTCTCTCCCAGATGGAAGACCCCAGCGCAATCCCGCCTCTATTCGCCGCGCTGGATGACCCCTCGCAACTCGTCGTCCATTGGGCAGAGCGCGGTCTGGAGAAATTAGGGGTAGGGATGATGTTCTTCAAACCCGGTTAACATCAACCGGCAATCAGCCAGGCAACCCAAATGGCAATCATGGCAAACCCCAGGAATATCTTCACTATGAACGAGGCCCCATAGCCAACGCCCATCCCAAACATCGCTCGCAGCGCCCGATCGGGGTCTCTGTGAATCCAATACTCAATCACGAAAATACCCAGCAGCATCCCGACGATTAACCCCAGAGGCCCGGCAACGAACAAACCGATGACGCCGCTCGCCAAGCCACCGATGCTGCTCCAGAGTGAAGCCCCACCCTTTTTGGCTCCCAGACCACTGACCCAGGCATCCGCCAGCAGACCTATCAACCCCAGCAAAGATATGCCTGCGAAGAACCAGGCGCCGTAGCGCCCCCACCCGACGAGCAGTCCATAAAGCAGCGCAGCACCCCAGATGAGGATGACATCTGGCAGGACTGGCAGGATGATGCCTGCCAGCCCAACCAGCATCGCCAGCCCAAGCAGGATCGTGATCAGGGCTTCGCTCATCTTTCAACCGGGCCGATCATCTCCTCGCCACCCATGTAGGGGACAAGCGCATCCGGAATGCGCACCGTGCCGTCCGGCTGTTGGTAGTTTTCCAGGATCGCGATCACCACCCTCGGCAGGGCCAAACCGGAGCCGTTCAAGGTGTGCACAAATACAGGCCTGGCATCGCTTTCAGGACGGTAGCGGATGTTGGTGCGACGAGCCTGAAAATCCTCGACGTTGCTGCATGAGCTCACTTCTAACCATTCGGCACAGCCGGGAGCCCAGAGCTCGACGTCATACTTCTTTGCGGCGGTGAAACCGAGATCACCCGTGACCATCTGGACCACTCGATGCGGGATTTCCAGCGCCCGGCAGATGTCCTCTGCATGATCAACCAGTTCCTCAAGCTCATCATACGAGCGCTCGGGGGTCGTGAAGTGATACATCTCGACCTTGTCGAACTGGTGTCCGCGCTTGATGCCGCGCACATCGCGGCCGGCGGAGAACTTCTCCCTGCGGAAACATGGTGTGAAAGCGACGTATTTTTTGGGAAGTTCTTCGGCCTCGAGGATTTCATCCCTGTGCAGATTGGTGAGCGGGATCTCGGCCGTTCCCACCAGCCACAGGTCCTCCTCAACGTCATGGTAGATGTTGTCGCGGAATTTCGGGAGCTGGCCTGCCCCCCACATACATAGCTCGCGCACCAGCGCAGGGGGATAAACCTCCGTGTAGCCGTGTTCACGGACATGGAAATCCAGCATCCACTGGATCAGCGCACGCTGGAGCTTGGAGCCCTGCCCAAAGAGCACGTAAAAGCGGCTGCCAGAAAGCTTAACGCCGCGCTCAAAATCAATGATGCCCAGATTCGGTCCAAGGTCCCAGTGCGGCACGGGCGTGAAGCCGAAATCCTCCGCTGTCTTCGGCTCGCCCTCCTGCCGGATGACCGGGTTATCACCTTCATCCAGACTGACCGGGACGCTCTCATGGGGCAGGTTGGGAACCTGGTAAAGCGCGGCCTCGAGCGCCTCGTCAACTTCCCGCAGCTCCAGCTCGAACGACTTGATGCCTTCGTTGACCTGCCCCATGGCGTCGATCAGCTTTTGTCTTTCGTCCTGGTCCTTCATCTGGCCGATCTTCTTCGAGGTAACGTTGCGTTCGTGCCGCAACGCCTCCACCTCCTGCAGCAGCTCACGCCTCTTTTCGTCCAGGGAGATGATCTCATCGATCGGCGCCTCTGCACCGAGGCTCTGAATGGCTTTCTTGACACCATCGGGATCATCGCGGATCAACTGTAAATCAAGCATCGCACACCTCCTGTATACAGATAACGCCCCCTCATCTCGCAGGACGAGGGGGCGCCCGTGGTGCCACCTGCATTTGCCGCTCACGCGGCCTCATTGCGCTGTAACGGGCGGACCCGGTCCCTTTACGGTCGTGTGCAAGACCCCTGCAGGGACGATGGACTCGTTCTCGAGTCGGCGGAGAGGATTGACCTGGCCGCTATACCACCTTTCAGCCTACGGTGGCTCTCTGAGATAGCTGCGCTCAGCTACAGATCTCCACGCTCATCCATTGGATGCTGCGCATCCACTAAATTATGTTCCCGATTATAATGGCTCAAATCCAACCGTCAAGCTCCACAATGTCCCTGCGTGTTCGCTCCACAACGACCAGGGATTACCCGCTACACCCATAAGGTCGCTGTTCCAACCGGGGTTGACCTGCCCAGGGGTTTTGTAAAACGTCGACGCCGGGTAAATTTACAGCTCAAAGGCCTGGCACAGCTGATATGGAAACATAACCCTATCGGCGACTGGGTGTTATTTCTCGCGAGGGAGAACTGCGAAAGGACTCATCGCTATGGACATTTTCGAAAAGACTGAAAATTACGTCATTG
>JASFUN010000265.1:0-3925 GCA_050050255.1 Anaerolineales bacterium
CCTGATCCCGGGATCATCCGACTTCTGGACGGAAGGTCATCCGGGCAGCAATCCATCGAAGCGCACTTCGCCGAGGCGTTGATTGAGCCCGCGAGCACGTTTATATCGGCATTGCAAAGGACGCAGGGCGAGGCTGCAATTGAGGGTGCGCTTGGATTAGCCGGGCTCGGCAGTGGTTTTACCCCAGCAGGCGATGATTACATTTGCGGTGCCATGCTTGCATGCTGGGCTGGTTTCGTCGATGCGGACATGCGCCGGGATCTGCCAGAGATCGCCCAGAAAGCCGGGCAGCGCACAAACCGGATCTCAGCCGCCTACATGCACTCCGCTGCAGTTGGGGAATTCGGGAGGGTCTGGCATGCTCTCCTGGAAAACCTGATCCGGGCGGATACGCATCAGACTTCGCAGGTTGCAGCAGAAATCATCTCCATAGGACATAATTCAGGTGCCTACACACTGACAGGCTTTATTCAACTGGTTAACAAGGGCCGTTCCGAGCATGGGCACTCATCCGGGCAGGATATGAATGCATAACCCACAAATTGACGGGGTTTTTGAATTTCTCTACAATCTAGGTCATCGTGATGACGATAACTGGAGGTGATAACTACAAAAACTGCTTGCACAGCAACACTGTCAAATCGAAAGGCCAAAGGCACGTCAAATTCTGGAGGAGCAGAGAAATGCAGCGTAAAAATTCATTTAGTAAAGTGTTCCTGATCACCGTTCTGCTGGTCGCACTGAGCATGTTGACCGCTATGTGCGCACCTGCTGCGGCCCCTGAAGCCACCGAAGAACCGGCTGGCGAAATGGAAGAGCCAGCAGCGGGTGAAGAGCAAGAACCCGCTGGCGGTGAGATGGAGGAAATGGACGAGACGATCACGCTTGCAATTGAGCACTTCAGCGTGATCGAGGGGACGACCTGGTCCGGTGCTCACGACCGCGCCGGCAAGCGGCTTGAGGAAGCGTATGACAACGTCGATTACGTTTTCCGCGAGGAAGTCGGGCCTGACCTGACCGTTCCTTATGCCGAAGAAATGATCTCAGATGGCGCGAACATCGTCATCGGGAACGCCGAGTTCATGGGGCTGCCGCTTCAGGATATCGCGGATAAGTACCCGGATGTCTACTTCGGTTCGATCATCGCCAGCGACCTGACCACCAAGACGAACTTCATCCGACTGTTCCCCCGGCAGTACCAGGCGCTCTACCTTGAAGGCCTGGTCGCAGCCGCGCTGACCGAAACCGGGAATATCGGTATCGTTTCCGCTTTCCCCTCGGTACAGGTCATCCGACGCCAAAATGGCTTCATCCTTGGTATACAGGATGGTGCCGAAATGCTGGGGAAAGATGTAAACATTTACGTGAAGTACGTTGGTGACTGGTACCTCCCGACCGAGGAGCGCGACATCGCTGAAACCCTCATCACACAGTACGATGTCGATGTACTTACGCAGCAGACCGACTCCGGTTCACCGCTGGACGTCGCCACCGAACAGGGCATCTGGTTCGTTGGGAAGGACATGGATATCGTCGGCTTCTATGGTTGGTCCGACACCGACACCGTGGCGATATCCTTCGACACGCGCTGGGAAGTGCTGTACGACCAGATGATCATGGAATACATGCAGGGTGTTGAGAACCCGCAGACGATCGTATACCTCGGCATGGATTCATCCATGACGCTGGCGGATGGCACGGTCGAGTCCACGGTCGACATCATGAACGATGGCAAGGTAGGTGTTGATGCTATCAGCCCCGCCGCGATGCCTCTCATCCCGCAGGAAATCGTCGACATGGTCGAGCAGCGGCGCAATGAGATGATCGCTGGAGAATGGGATCCCTTCACGGCGCATGCCTTCGTCAGCAATGGCACCGGCCTGGCGCTCGAAACTATGCCCATCCCGGATGCTGGGACTGTTGTGAAAGAAGCAGGGGTTGAACCAACCAACGAATTCCTGCTCTCACAATTCGCCTTCGACCTGGAGGGTGTAACGATCCTGGAGTAGAGCTTCAATGCTCAGACCTCCAGGCATAAAGCCTTGATGTCGTAGTTGAGTACATGGGGCTCCCGGTAGGAGGGGAAACCCCCAGCCGGGAGCCCCCATGTGCTCTGTCAAATTCACACCAATGAGAAAAGTGAAAACCCTGGAAATGATGATCCTGTAGAAGCGGGGTCTCACCTCCCTGCTATGAGAAGGTTGAAGACTATGCAATCAAAGCAGAATGATGGCGGCACTAACAAGGTGAACGGGGTGCGGAAAGGTATGCTCGGCGACTTGAAGCGCGGCGAGCCGCTGCTCGAAGCGCGCGGCATCACAAAGCGCTTCCCCGGCGTGGTGGCGAATGAATCGATCGATTTCACCATCCGGGCTGGCGAGATCCACGCAGTCCTGGGCGAAAACGGCGCGGGCAAAACCACATTGATGAAGATCCTATTCGGCCAGTACCAACCCGATGAAGGCCAGATCTTTATCGCCGGTCAACCGGTCGACTTCAAATCCCCCCTCGACGCGATCGAGCTCGGCATCGGGATGGTTCACCAGCACCGCAAGTTGATCCCTGCACATACTGTCATCGAGAACATCATCCTCGGCCATCCGAACGCCGGCACAATCCTGAACCTGGCTGATGCCGAAAAGGAAGTTAATTCGCTTTGCGATAAATACGGTTTCTCGCTGGACCTACGAACGAAAGTCTGGCAGCTTTCTGAAGGTGAGAAACAGCTCGTGGAGATCCTCAAAGCGCTCTACCGTGGCGCAGAAATCCTGATCATGGATGAACCTTCTTCTGCACTCACCCCGGTCGAGACTGAGAAACTGCTCGATTCGATAAAGTCAATGGCAGAAGCTGATCTGGCGATCGTCCCCTTCATCACGCATAAGCTGCCGATCGTTCTTCGCATCAGCGATCGGGTGACCGTCCTCCGGCGCGGGAAAGTAGTCAGCTCCATAGATACCAAAGATGCCACCGAGAAAAGCCTGGCCAGGGAGATGGTCGGTCGCGAAGTCATCTTCAGGATTGAGCACAGCAAGGTGGAACGCGGCGATAAGATCCTCGACGTCCAGGACCTGAAAATCCGCAGCGACAAGGGTTATCTGGCTGTGGAAGGGCTCTCATTCTCCATCCACGAAGGCGAGATCTTCGGCGTCGCCGGGATCTCCGGTAATGGACAACGTGAACTTGTAGAAGCGCTGGCCGGCCTGCGCAAAGTCGAAACGGGGCGGATCCTGTTGGACGGGAACGATATCACACACGCGAATGCGCTCAAGCGCTGGCAAGCCGGAATTGGATATATCCCCGCCGACCGCATCTCGATGGGCTCAATCGGCGATTTCAACCTGATTGAGAACACTGCTATGAATTACTACTTCGACCAGGATTTTTTAAAGCGGGGCCTGCTCGATTTTCGACAGCTGCGTGAATTGACAGAATCCCTCATCGAGAAGTTTGATGTTGCCACTCCCAACGCGGATGTCAAAGTCAAGACCTTGTCGGGCGGCAATCTCCAGAAGTTGATCCTGGCGCGCGTGCTCTCACGCAATCCCCGGCTGGTTATCGTTGATCTCCCCACCCAGGGGTTGGATGTGGGTGCGACCGAATTCGTGCGCAACCAGCTGATCGAAGCCAAAGAAGCATGCGCCGGCGTGCTCTTGATTTCAGAGGATCTGGACGAGATCATGTCGCTCAGCGACTGGATTGCGCCAGTATACGAAGGACGCTTTATGGGCATCTTGCCCGTTGAAAACAGCCCAAGGGAGGTCGTCGGCGCGATGATGGCAGGCATTGAACTGGATGGTGAAACGCTATGAGACTCGGCAGAAAGACATTGAAGCTCCGAAAACGTGTGTATCTCTCCGGGACTCAGGCGGCATTGATATCCAGCCTCGCGATCCTGGTAGCCCTGTTTCTGTTCAGCCTCATC
>JASFUN010000266.1:0-3878 GCA_050050255.1 Anaerolineales bacterium
AGCGAGTCACTTTCCTTCCTGGTCTTCATCTTTACCTCCACTCATTGGCGAAGCCCCGACATCGATAATATGGCAGTCGATGATTTAAGGCGAAAAGGAGGGAGCCAGGGCGGCTCCCTCCTGAGTTTCGACACAGCAAGGCTATTAGTCTAAAGCGCTATAGCCCGGACCGTCCTCGAAGTAATCGTAGTTCGGTTGGATGTCAGGTGTCAGGTCGATGGTCTCACCGGCTTCGAGAACCCTGGTGTGCTCCAGATGGACTGGTTCACCATGATGGTTCTCCCCATCGTAGACAGTATCAAAGCCCGGCGTACCAGCCGGCATGCTGACGTACTCTTCGCCCTGGGCTGTGAAATCTGTCGGCGTCTCATCTTCAACGAAGATCGCCTCGAATGGGCACTCAGGGATGCAGGCTCCGCAATCGATGCAAGTTTCCGGATCGATGTAGTACCAGGGCCATTCGCTTTCCGGCTTCCCTGGGACAATGCACTCCACCGGACAAACATCCACACATCCGGAATCGCGGAGGCAAAGCCGTGTTATTACATGGGTCATAATCTGAACCTCCAGTTAGGTTACTGCGAGACGGAGCCGATTTTACCCCTACACCTAAGATACCACAATTAGGCAGAAAATCGCTTGGCAACTTCCTCCCAATTAACTACATTCCACCAGGCCTCGATATAGTCTGGTCTGCGATTCTGATACTTCAGATAATACGCATGTTCCCAGACATCCAGGCCTAATATTGGCGTCATTCCATCCGATATTGGCGAATCCTGGTTGGCGGTTGAGAATACCTTCAGCCCGCCGGATCCATCCTTCACCAGCCAGGCCCAGCCGCTCCCAAAGCGGGAGCCAGCCGTGTTGGAAAATTCTTCTTTGAATGCTGCGAAACCACCAAATGACTCATCGATGGCCTTGCTCAGATCACCGCCTGGCTCGCCGCCGGCGCCAGGTGCCATGACCTTCCAGAAGAGCGAGTGGTTCGCCACGCCTCCACCATTGTTGCGTACTGCGGTACGGATCGCGTCGGGCACTGCGCCCAGGTCAGCGAGCAGCTCTTCGATTGGTTTGCCCTGTAAATCCGGGTAACCTTCTAAGGCAGCGTTCGTCTTGGCGACGTATCCGGCATGATGCTTGGAATGGTGAATCTCCATCGTTCTTGCATCAATGTAGGGCTCTAATGCGTCGTATGGGTAATCCAGCTTTGGAAGTTCATAAGCCATTGCAAATCTCCTTTTTCTAAAACCTTTAGCGAAGTTTTTCGAATTGACCTGCCCGGATTGTTCCACTAGGATGAGCATTCATCCCGTCCGGCCTCTGTTCGAATTCTATTCGGCGCACTACAGGTTTGTCAAGAAAATAGGCAACCGACGGGTCAAGGATGTGTAAAGGCACGCGTAAATACATGCAGACCAAACCGAGAATCCCACCATCAATCGCTATCATCTTCGGCATCTTCGCCGCCTCAACCTCCTCACTCTTTATCCGTTTTGCGCAGGTCGAGGCCAACAGCCTGGCGATTGCAGCTTTCAGGATGGGGTTTGCCACAATCCTTTTACTCCCGTTCATGCTCCGCGAACCGCGCAGCGCCTGGCCGTCGACCAGGCGGGTGATAACGCTGGGGATCCTCTCCGGATCCTTTCTCGCCATCCACTTCGCTTCCTGGATTGCAAGCCTTGAACTCACCTCGGTTGCCAGTTCCGTCGTGCTCGTACAGACAGCGCCGCTCTTCGTCGCCGTCCTCTCGCCTATGTTCCTGAGCGAATCACCATCAGGCAAAGCCTGGATCGGCCTCATGGTTGCATTTTTTGGCGCTATTCTTATCGCCTTTGGTGATTCTTGCACAGGTACGAATGGGATTGTCTGTCCACCGCTGCAAGAGATCTTCGGCGGGACGGCGCTTAGCGGCGATCTGCTCGCACTGATCGGCGGATTGGCTGGAGCAGCATACTTGATCATCGGGAGGGATCTGCGCTCCCGGCTTCGCCTGATCCCCTACATCAGCATCGTCTACGGATCGGCCGCAATCGTGCTGCTTATCTGGGCGGGCGTCGCTGGAGTCCAAATGCTAGGGTACCACTGGCTGACCTACATCTGGTTTTTGTTGCTAGCCCTTTTCCCGCAACTACTGGCGCACACTACTTACAATTGGGCACTCGAATACCTACCAGCCACAACCGTATCGCTCAGCTTACTGGGCGAACCCGTATCGGCAGCGATCCTCGCCTGGGTTTTCCTCGACGAATCAATCCCCGCCCTGCGCGTCCTGGGGGGTCTGGTCGTATTGGCAGGCATTTTTCTAGCCGTCTTTCGTAAAAACAGGAAATTCACACAGACTATCCTCAGCGAGTAGAATATAAACAGCAATTGAAAGGATGCCACATCATGCAAATTCGCTGTTATCGATGCAATTGGAGTTTCGCTCTGAAGAAGGAAGAAATAGCATTCGCGCTGGAGGCTCTGGAGGAAAATCAGGACAACCACTATGACGTCCGCTGTCCTCGCTGCCGGCACATAAATCGAGTCTCATTGGAGCAATTGCAAAAAGCTGCCCCTAAGACGACCGAGCAGGATGAATAAATTTTCGGCTCGAAGGCAAGTACAGCTTTCTATCGGCTAGATCCTGTTACCGAATTTGAAACATACGCCTTCCAGAGGGCCTCGAGCGACCCCGTAGTTATCCATCGCTAGAATTCGAGCACCAGTTTGGATTGGCTTGAACCCCGGCAATGTGATCGCTTATCTTATTGAAATAGATTTTCCAGGATGATCACCGCCAGCTGTTGGGCGGCATCAAAGGCCGCCTCTTCATCCCCCAGATATGTACTCACGCGCAGGTACACATCAGCGCTGCGGACGTGTAGGCCATTCCACACCTCCCCACCATCCCCACCCCAGAACGCTTCATCCTCGATCTCTGGCAGTTCCTGGATCTGCTGTTCGGGCAGTTTCCTGCTTGAGTAGATCTCGCCAACGTTGTATCCGGCTTGGAGCAGCTCAGTTTCCATCCCCTTCTCGAAAACGATCTCCACGACCACCAACGCCTGGTCAGGTTGATCTGGCTCCCCAAAAATACATCGTTTCTGGCCCACAGCATCGTTCAGTTCCTCCGACACAGGCGCCCCCACCTCACGACCAAGGATCTTTTCCACTTCTGCTCTGGATATCAAGGAGCATGGATCCACCGGGTCAGTCTCAGAGGATGTTTCAGGAAGGGTATAACCTATGCCTTCCTGGTCCTGCCTGGCTCTGGCATCCCTGACCTCACCCTCCACCCTCCGGCTGGCGACAAAGATGAGCAGCACGCTGCCCAGCAGGACCACGACGATCACAGGCAACAGCCAACCAGGTGATTTCTCATTTTCAGTCATTGAACAACTCCCGTAGCGTAAGCAGGGACATGTCCATATTGTAGCCGGCTGGACGGGTCCATGCCATGAAACTGGTGTCTCATACGACCCTATCCGGCCACACTTACTTGATCTCGATTCATCCGATGCATCCGCGCCGAAAGGATCGTCGCCAGGATCATCAGGCCTCCCAGGAACAAGAACAGAAATTGAAAGCCAGACCGATCTGCGATCATCCCACTGAACAACGCTCCGACCGATCCGCTGGCAAACGTAAAACCTAGCACCAGGCCTGAAGCCACACCCGATTTCCCCGGCAACAAACGCTGGGCGAGTACGACGATGATGCTGTGCGAGGCCCCGATAAAAGCGCCTGCGAAAAATGTTACCAATATCAACAGCCATGTCGTTGAGATCATGCCATAGAAGAAAATTGGCGCACTCGCGAGCAGGAGAGAAATCGTCATGACATAGCGGTTGCCGAAGCGATCCGAAAGCCATGCCCCTACGATCCCACCAACA
>JASFUN010000267.1:0-3865 GCA_050050255.1 Anaerolineales bacterium
GAAGAGCGCTGCACGGGCGATGCCGCCCGCCGCTCAGGTAATGAGTATTTGTTCTATGAGCTTGCCAGCAGCAATGTTGAGACGCTGAAGCGCGTCGCCGCCCCCATGATCATCACTACCTGCCCGCACTGCCTGCACACTCTCAAGAACGAGTATCCTGATTTTGGCGGTGATTTCGATGTTATGCACCATACTGAGTTGATCGCAACGCTGATCGAAGAAGGCCGTTTGCGGCTTAAAGACGGTGCCCGCAGCCTGACCTTTCATGACCCCTGTTATCTGGGTAGGCAGAACGGGGTCGTTGAAGCGCCGCGCAACAGCTTGCTGGGCTCGGGTTTTGAGCTTACTGAGATGCCCAGAAACCGTCGTGACTCGTTCTGCTGTGGGGCTGGCGGTGCCCAGATGTGGAAGGAAGAGGAAGAAGGCCAGGTCCGGGTCAGTGCGGCGAGGATCCAGGAAGCAATCGCGACCGGCGAGAAGACGCTGGGGGTAGGTTGTCCTTTCTGTATGATCATGCTTGAGGACGCCGCCGGGGCTCAGCAGGCTGAAATTGATATTCAGGATGTCGCCGAGCTTGTGGCCGGGCAGCTTGCAGGGCCCGACGACAAGATCTCTGACGGTGACTAGGCTCCCGGGAACAAGCGCGCATCAGCTTCAGATCCCGGCATATTGAGATTTCGGACAGGGTCGGTTATGATTATCCAGCAGCCTTAATCAGGTTGCTTCGCCAAAGGGTATGCACGATGTCGCACGATCGGGAGCTTGCTTCCCACATTTATGACCCTCGCAGTAGAAGCTCATACACCTCTTGACGCGGCTGCGCAAGGGGTTTTTTGATTTCGGCTGCGCGATTTGTTGCATCTGCAGCGCCATAAGATCGATGATGAGGAGGCTTTGATGGCATTAAGCGAAGCAGATCTGCGCGAGATGTACTGGACCATGCTGCTCGCCAGGCGGTTGGACGAACGTGCTTGGATCCTGCATCGGCAGGGAAAAATAGCGTTCCACATCTCGGGTATCGGACAAGAAGCTGCGCAGGTCGGGGCCGCTTTCGCGCTCGAACGAGGTAAAGATTGGTTTGTGCCTTATTACCGTGACCTGGCTCTCATGATAGCGCTTGGCTATAAGCCGCTCGACTTCATCATGGGACTGATGGGAAAGAAGGGCGAACCGACTTCCGGCGCCAAGCAGATGCCGAGCCACTGGAGCCTCAAAGAAGCTAATGTCGTCAGCCACTCATCACCCGTTGCAACCCAGACAACGCACGCGGCTGGTATCGGTCTCGGCATCAAAATGTCAGGAAGCGATGAGGTTGTCTTAACCAGCATCGGCGAGGGTTCCACGTCACAGGGGGAGTGGTATGAAGGGGTCAACTGGGCTGCGGTTCACAAGTTGCCCGTCATATTCCTGGTTGAAAACAACATTTATGCTATTTCGGTCCGCCAGGAGTTGCAGATGGCCACGCAAAACGTGGCGCAGAAGGCGGATGGGTTGGGCTTGCCTGGCTACAGCATTGATGGGTTGGACGTAAGGGTGGTCCACGAGACCATTTCCCAAGCCGCAGAACGAGCCCGCGCCGGCGAAGGACCCACGTTGGTTGAGGTGCTCGTCAGTCGTATGACTCCGCACTCCTCCGATGACGATGATCGCACCTACCGCACACGCGAAGAAGTCGAACAGATGAAGGCCAATGACCCCCTCTCGAAGTTCGAGGAGCAGTTGAAGTCGCAGGCAGTCCTGACTGAAGAAACCATCGAAGAGATGGAAGCGAAAGCGAAAGAGGAGATCCAGGAAGCTGTCTCGAGTGCCGAAGCGCTGGATTACCCGGATATCTCCGAAGCCCGCCACCCGGTCTACGCCGAGGAGGTGAGCCATGACTGAGATCACGCTCATCGAGGCTTTGCGGCAGGGGATGGATGAGGAATTGGGGCGCGACGAGCGCGTGTTTATCGTTGGTGAGGATGTTGGCGCCCGTGGGGGTGTGTTCCGGGCTACACAAGGCCTCTACGAGAAATATGGCCCTGAGCGCGTGATGGATTCACCGTTGGCAGAACTGTCGATCGTAGGCGTGGGCATCGGCGCCGCGCTGTATGGCATGCGGCCGATCTGTGAGATCCAGTTTGCTGATTTCATCCATCCGGCGTTCAACCAGATCGTGAACGAAGCGGCGAAGATGTGTTACCGGTCGAACGGCGATTGGACCGTGCCGATGGTCATCCGGGCGCCCTATGGAGGGGGGATTGGCGGTGGGTTGTACCACTCTCAATCGATAGAAGCATTCTTCACCCATGTGCCCGGGTTGAAAGTAGTCGTGCCATCCAGCCCTTATGATGCCAAGGGGTTGATTAAATCGGCGGTGCGCGACCCCAATCCGGTGCTCTACCTTGAGCCCAAGAAAGGCTATCGTTTGATCAAGGGAGATGTCCCGGAGGAGGAGATCCTCGTCCCAATCGGAAAATCGAAGGTGACCCGTCAGGGGGACGACCTGACCGTCCTGGCTTATGGCATGATGCATCACTACACGCTCCAGGCGGCTGAAGCTGTCGTCCAGGATGGCATCGACGTTGAGGTCGTGGATCTGCGCACCCTGCTTCCGATCGATAAGGAGACGATCCTCGATTCGGTGCGGAAGACGAGCAAAGTGCTCATCGTCCACGAAGATAACCTCACGGGTGGGTTTGGCGCCGAATTGGCTGCGATCATCTCCGACGAGGCTTTCGTTTACCTGGATGCACCCATCAAGCGGCTGGCTGGGCCCGATGTCCCAGCTGTGCCTTTCAGCCACCCGCTCCAGGACTGGTTTATGCCCGATGCGGCCAAGATCGCCGATGCGATTCGGGACCTGGCGGCGTTTTAACCTCCGTAGAAGATATAGAAGGCAGTAAAGATCATGGCGACTGAAGTGATAATGCCCCAGCTTGGTGAGTCTGTCGTCGAGGGGACGGTGACGAAGTGGCTCGTTCAGGAGGGGGATCAGATCGAAGAGTTCGATGCATTGCTTGAGGTCAACACGGACAAGGTCGACACCGAAGTCCCTGCCCCTGCGAGCGGCGTGCTGTTGAAAATCTATGTCCCTGAAGGCCAGACTGTGCAGGCTGGGACGCTGTTGGCCGCCATTGGAGAGCAGGGTGAGGTGCCGCCAGAAGCCCCGGATGCCCAGCCGGTCGCGGTCCAGGGTGAGACCAAGGCGCAGCCAGAACCCGCTGCCAAGCCGCAGCCACAGCAGACGATCAGCCCGGGGAGGAAGGAAGACCTGGGCTTTATCTCCCCGGTGGTAGCGCGCATTGCTGCCGAGCACGAAGTGGACTTGAAGCAGGTCTCGGGCAGCGGTCGTGGTGGAAGGATCACCAAGAAGGACGTTCTGGCATACGTTGAATCCGGAGCAGGGAAGGCCGAGACGGCTGCGGCCCCATGGGAATCACCCGCTTCGGGAGAGTTGTTCCGACCGACGGAGGAGATCTTCAAGCCGACCGGCGGGTCAAAAAAACCCGGTGAGGTAGTCCCCCACACCCCCGTGCGCAAGTCGATTGCCGAACACATGCTGCACTCGAAACAGACCAGCCCGCACGTGACAACAGTGATGGAAGTAGATCTGAGCCGCGTGGTAAAACACCGTGAGATGAATAAAGACTTATTCGCACGCGACGGCGTAAAGCTGACCTACACGGCATATTTCGCGGCAGCGAGCGTGCGCGCGTTAAAAGAAGTTCCCGTTGTGAACTCATCCTGGGGGGAGGATGGCGTGCACCTGCATCCGCAGGTCAACCTTGGCATCGCCGTCTCGCTTGGCGAGGATGGGCTCATCGTACCGGTGATCAAATCGGCCGAGCAGCTATCGCTGCTCGCGCTGGCGCGCTCGATCAAC
>JASFUN010000268.1:0-3856 GCA_050050255.1 Anaerolineales bacterium
AGAGATTGCCTCTTAAGTTCTTTATGACCATCCGCGTGAACCCTCTGGGGAGTGCACTATATCCCCGCAACGCCCCCGATTATCGCATAGATCGATTCGGGTCGCAATGAGATGCTAGTCCCTTTGAGTACAGCAAAACAGCATGGTCGGTAGATCATTGGAAAAGGGCAGACCACAGTGGCGGCCCCAGGATCAACAAGCCCACGACAACAGCGAGCAGAGCTGAGATGAGCACAGCTGCGGCTCCCACGTCTTTACCAACGCGGGCTAGCGGGTGGATTTCCGGGCTGGTCAGATCAACGACGGCCTCGAGTGCCGTGTTGACAAATTCAGCCGTCCATACCAAGCCGATCGCGAGGGCAAGAACCGCCCACTCAACCGCGTGAATTTGGATCATCAATCCCAGGAACACGACCAGCAAAGTAGCGAGGAAGTGAATCCAGGCGTTTCTTTGGGTACGGAGCACATACCACCAACCCGAGAAGGCATGCTTGAACGATTGGATGCGAGAGCGTGATCTTTGCGGTTCCTGCATCACTCCGTATGCCCTTCAACTAACTGGTTGTCGAGCGCATCCAAGACCGCCTTCTGGGCAGACCACATCCTTTGTTTCTCCTGCTTTTCCAGATGATCGTGTCCGAGCAGGTGCAAGGTTCCATGAACAGTGAGTAGGCTGAGTTCAGCGCTTAAGGAGTGACCTGCTTTGTCGGCCTGATCCCGGGCGATATCGGCTGCGATGATGATATCCCCAAAGTACAGTCGTCCACTTTCGGGATCAACTGTCCCATCCACAAATGAAAGCACGTCGGTTGGTCGATCTTCTCCAGCAAACGAGCGGTTAAGATCGCGGACCGCATCCTGATTGGTGAGTACTATTGTTAACGAGCCTTCTTCTGCAGCCTCGTACTTGAGCGTATGTCTGGCAGCAGATCTGAGCAGTTCTTCAGAACCCGACCAATCCGGATCGGCCTGGACTGCGACTTCGTATTTCATACTTGTTCAGAGGGGAGGGGGGTGACATCTTCGGCTGGAGGCACAGGCTGCTTTTCAACCGCTTTCGAGTTGGTATTCGGATAGCGCACGCGGGGATGGTAGATATTCTTTAGCGTTGAGACAAATGATTTACGGATCGTGTCCAGGTCTTTCAAGGTCAGGTTGGTGCGATCGAGTTGACCTTTGGACATCCGGTCCTCGATAACCCAGCGAACGAGTTCATCAATGGCTTTTTCATCCCCGGGAGCTTCAGCACGGGCGGCTGCTTCAACGCCATCAGCGAGCATGAGCAAGGCGGTTTCCTTTGAACGAGGGCGTGGGCCAGGGTATCTGAAATCCCTTCGATCCAGGGACGATTCATCGCCGCCGGCTGCCTGCACGGCTTCGTTGTATTGATAGGTGGTCTCAAGGGTGCCGTGATGCTCGGTTATGAAGGCGCGGATGCTTTCAGGGATGCGGTATTTGCGCGCCATATCCAGACCTTCGCGCACGTGGCCCAGGATGATGTCTGCGCTTGTCTTTGGATCCAATTGATCATGCACGTTCTGCCCGCTCACCTGATTCTCAATGAAATACTGTGGACGCTGTGCTTTTCCAAGATCGTGATAAAGAGCTCCCACGCGTGTCAGCAGCGGGTTCGCATCGATGGCCCGGGCTGCTTGCTCGGCGAGATTTGCAACCTGCAGGCTGTGCTGGTATGTCCCGGGAGCGTTGTGCAAGATTTGCTGCAGCAGTGGGTGATCGGGCCGGGAAAGCTCGATCAGCTGCAGATTAGTGGTGATGCCAATCGCGTTTCCTATACCCAGCAATAAGCCAAAACCAAGGCTCGCCGAGAGCACGCCGCTCGTAAGCGAGGCCCCCAGCAGGGAGATTTTACCGACGAGATCCGTGGCTGGATCAGGAATGCGGAATATTACGATCACGACAGCAGATCCCACTGCGGCTGCAATACCCGCCCAGATGAAGGATCCTAATCTCTCGGCGCGCCCGATCATAAGCGCTGCCAGAACGCCGCCGAAAGTGACGTATAGCGCTAACTCCAGGCCGCGCGGGGCGATGAAACCGGCCAGGACGCCGGTGATGACCGCCGAGAAGATGCCCATGCTCGGGCTGAAAAACACCGCCAGAAGGATCGGTACAGTTGCTGCC
This sequence comes from Anaerolineales bacterium, assembly GCA_050050255.1. Lineage (GTDB taxonomy): Bacteria > Chloroflexota > Anaerolineae > Anaerolineales > E44-bin32 > E44-bin32. The sequence continues at coordinate 2,143 of JASFUN010000268.1, forward strand.
GGGTAAATGTATGGCAGCACAGTCCTTCCGGGGATCATCACCTGCAGTGCGAAAGCGCTGGTGATAAAAAGCAGGCTTGTCGCCAGAGCCAGGGATGGATTCGAGATTTGCTTGGGATGTGTTCGATACGCAAATAAGGCGAAAGACCCGCCCAAAAGAAGCACAAGGAGGAAGTTGATCGCTGCTTCGCGCCAGGGATCGGGGGCGCGCAGCAACCCGAATTCTTCAAGCGCTTCAAGCTCAACTCCGCTCACGACTTCGCCGCGGCTGACTATCGTTTCGCCGGCTGCGTAGGATTGGGTGATCGGTTCAACGGCTTCCCGGGCAGCCTCACGGCTGGCCTCCGTGGAAGCTTCATTCAGCTGGGCATTAGGCGCCACAAATCCAGGTGCGAGCTTCTTTACGATCTCCCCTTGATTCTCGGGCATTGATATGCTGATCACTGCGGGTATCGTCCGTCGAGCTTCCTCGACCCGGCCGGGACGGATCTCCGTGCGCATCACCTGCTCGAGCACCGAACGGGTTTCTGACTTAACACTTTCCCAGCGACTGTCGGGCATGTCCAGGATGGCTTGCGCAGTCGAGGCGTCTAGTCGAACATCCTCCAGCGCGGCGAGGTCTTCGAGTTTTCGATCGCGGGTTGCGAAGTCATCCGCCCGAACTGCGTCGATGAAATCTAATGTGGCGTTCAACTGCTCGATCTGCTGTCGGGCGACGCTGCTGTCGGGGGGATCGAATACCTGGCTGATATCCGAGGCTGCCGCTTCGCGCGCTCGCTCGGTGAGCACGCTGCTGACATATGAATGGGCGTAAGGTGCAAGGATGTCCTGCGGGGCGACGTCGTTGACCTCAAGCCCGAAGGATTGAGCGCCGGTGCTGATCGGGATGGTGATGGCTAAGCTCACTCCAACGAGACCGAGGATAAGGATGAACCAGAGCCGCAGTGAAAGCCATATGCTGCGCAGCCGTTCGATTGTGGTTAAAGGGACATCAGGGGCTTCTTGCATTTATTCCTCAGGAGCCGGCGAGTTTCTGTTTGACGAGCTCGCTGACAGCTTTCCCGTCCGCCCGGCCCCTGACTTTCGGCATGATCGCCTGCATGACCTTGCCCATATCCTGAGGCTGGGACGCGCCAATTTCATCGATCGTCTCAGTTACAAGCTGCTCCATCTGCTCCTCTGTAAGCGCATCGGGGAGGTAAGTCTCCAGGACTTCAATCTCAGCCTCGGTTGATGCAATCAGGTCTTTTCTACCAAGCTTTGTGGCTTCTTCGATCGTCTCCTGGCGCGATTTTACTTCCTTCTGGATAACGGCCAGGAGATCGCTGCCTTCCAATGGCTGCTGTCTCTCTACTTCCGATAGCTTGACACTTGATAACACCATGCGCAGGGTGCGTTTACAGACGTCATCGCCGCTGCGAATGGCGTCTTTTAAATCTGCTGCGAGCTTCTCTTTGGTCAACATGTTGTCATTATACCTTCTAGCTTGTGTATCAGGCATCCCGTGAGCGCAACAAACTTCGCATAGCCACATACAGTCTTGTGTGATCACCCCTTTAAAGCGAGCGGACTTTCATTTCAATCTCGCTCGAGGATGGGACCATCGAAGCCGTTACTTTTATATTGAAATATACCTTGCAACAAGAATGCCACCCAGGCGCAGCCAGACCTAGCTACGCTAAATCTACAAGCATGGCGTCATGAGTTTGCGTGGG
>JASFUN010000269.1:0-3846 GCA_050050255.1 Anaerolineales bacterium
AGGCCGAAGAGGTAGAAACCGATTCCGCTGATACCCTGCTCTGCTTTGAGGTTGACGGTAACAAAAGCCATCGCTAAGCCCATCAGCGCGCCGACCACGATGGCTGCCAGCAATCCAAGCACTAAACTCCCGCTTAGGAAGACGAGGTAAAAAGATGCAAAAGCACCAAGGAGCATTTGACCTTCAACGCCGAGGTTGAGCACGCCACTGCGCTGACCGAAAGTCTCCCCGATTGCTGCGTAAAGATAGGGGGTTGCAAGCCGAATTCCGGAAGCAAGTATGCCGATCAATACTGTAGATGAGATGAGTTCGCTGATCATCGTTGACGCTCCTCATCTGGCGCTGGCTCTTCACCACCAGAACCCACCTGCTCCACCGCCGCAGCCCGCAAACGCTCCCGCTGGCGCCGCTGCCTCCAGATTTCGCTGGATACCACGAAGACTACAACCAGGCCATTGAGGGCGATGATCAACGCTGAAGGCACCTGAACGACCCGCTGCATCTTATTAGCTCCCACAAGCAGGGCTCCAAACAAGATCGACGCAGGAATTGTTCCGATTGGATGCAGTTGGCCAAAAAGCGCAGCGACGATCCCGTTGAAACCAGCGCTGCCAGTAAAACCAGTTGCTGAACCATCTGTGATCATGCGGTAATTGACACCGAAGACCTGGGTTGCCCCAGCAAGTCCCGCGAAAGCCCCGCTGAAAAGCAGGGCCAGGATGATATGTCTTTTCACGCTGATCCCCGCGTATCGAGAAGCGTGGGGGCTCTGACCAACAGCTCGAATTCGATAACCCAGTGTCGTCCGCCACAGCAGGATATACACAAGAATGGCCAGAACTACCGCAATTGCTGCCCCGAGATGTAATCTTGTCGGGACCAGCCGCGGCAGCCGAAACGCTTCCATCAACCGGGCGGTCTGTGGGATCTTGGATGCCAGTTCCGCTTGCGCGGGATCAATCATCGGGCCGCGCAGCAGAAAGTTCATCCCCTGGACGGCGATAGCGTTCATCATGATCGTGCTCAGGATCTCGTTCACGTTGAAGTACGCTTTGAGAAAACCGGGGATGCCTCCCCAGATCGCTCCACCGACGAAACCACCTATCAGCGCAAGCGTGATAACCACCCACCCTGGCCAATCCACGAAGGTCAAACCGATCAAGGTAGCCAATATCGCCCCCACAACCATCTGGCCTTCGCCCCCGATGTTGATAACATCGGCACGAAACGCGATACATATCCCCACGCCCACCAACAATAACGGTGTCGCCTTCACAAGCGTCTCAGCAATCGCATTCGTGCTTCCGAACGCGCCTTCCCACAAAGCAGCATAGGCTGTGAGAGGATTAACCCCTAGCAGTGCAAGCATTAATGCCCCCACCAACAATGCTGCCAGCGTAGCAAAAACCGGGAGAAGGACGTCAATGAGGGAGTTTAGCCGTTCCTGCATCTGGTGCTCAATACTCCTTGATTAGAATTTAGAATTCCAGAGGGCAACGTGGCTTGCCAATGTTCTCAATTAATTGCACTTTTAGCAAATGGAAATTCCAGACCCTGCGACTAACACCAGCTTTTCATCAGGCGGAACCACTCCGGGATGATGATCATGGCCGACACAATGTGATTAGAGTAACATCCCATGCAAGCCGTTCAAAGGACAATGTATCCTGAAATTAGAAGGAGTTTGTATACTAATTACAATGACTTCCTGGGAACTGCAGAGAAATTGGGACATCGTCCGCTACATTGTCTACTACCTGATTGAAGATCTGGTGCCTCCAGATCTCATACCTGGGCGGGACATCATCGACTTCAGCGCAGGCCTGGCCGATCTCAGCGAATATATCTATGCGCATAAGCCGGGCTCATTGACGGCGACATCTCCGGATAGCGAGCTGCCTGATTCCTTCCTTCACGACCGGCCTGGATTCCGATTCCTCACTGGTTTTCAAGCAAGTCAGATCGACGAAAGACTGGATGCGAACAGCGTCGATCTTTTCATTGCCCGCATGGTTTTCCAGTTCCCAACAGACGAGAAAGACCGCATTGATGTCGATGGCATGCTCAGCCAGATTCACACCGTGCTGCGACCGGGCGGCCGCTTGATTATGTGCAGTCACGAGTTCGTTCAGCTCGATGAACACCCGGATGATCGCGGGCTGCCTTTTGATCAATATCTGCAAAAGATCCCCTCGCACCACACAGGCAGATCAGCTCAGAGGATCAGGGGGCTGGTCGAGTTGATCCAATCTATAGGGATCCCACCACGTGAAGGGGTGCATGGTCAGACCGGTTTTGGATTGAAAGGCTTGATGGCGGTCGATTCTTTCGTGAAATGCGGATACCAGATCGAGAATGCGGCTGAGATCGAGGATTTCACATTCCCGATAGGGATCAGCCGCGACCTTACTGAACGCAGGAGCTATTATCAGAATCTGGCTGAACAAGTATTCCAGATCAAGAAAACTCACATCAACACACCAGCGTTTGGCGACAAGTATCGACGACCAACGATCCTCAGAAATATCCTGATGGAAATCTCAAAACTTCACCGCTTTGTTACGGTGCCCATCTTCAAAATCCAGGCGAGGAAGGTCTGATATAAGCACCTTTTGCATCGATCTACTCGAGATAAATAAGCATGGCGCGGGCAGGTTTGTATACCCGTCATTCGCCGATGTGATCATGCAGCTATCTGGCAATGAGCGAATTGCTTGACCGGAAAAAACCTTGACGATTTTCCGTTTTCGCTTCTTGAGAAAATTATGCTAAAGTAGAAAAATCAGTAGACTATATATCCCCGTGGGTAATCACGGGATTGTGGTTACATGCTCAAACAATATGCAGGTGGCTTGCTCATCAATGTTACACACATACCGGAGGTCACCCTGATTGTCCCACGTGAATTGTGCACGCATAACTGCCCCACGATCACCTCCAAGATATCCTTGAAAACCTGCGTGAGAGGCGCACACTTGATAGTCAGAGTTCCCACGTCGAATTAACCCAAGCGATTATTTCAGATGTCATCGAAGCAAAGTCGGTCTGAAGACGAAGAAATCAACCCATCGAACCTGGATTAGAAAGTAACCTGATCGTGTCGTTTACAAAAAGGAGAAGAAAATGGATCTTGAAGTCGAAGCCTATTTGAGACCCCCGGAGCGGGAGATGCCCCCCTACCCACCCAAGGTCATCACGCTGGCCACGGGTGGGAAGATGGTCGTTCGTCAGGCGACGCGTGAAGACGTCCCGACGATTTTACAGGCGGTCAAGCCCACACTTGAGATAGAGCGTGATTTCTATGACATCGTAGGTGCGCGTGTTTACGCCGAGCTGCTTGGATGGTATCGGCATCGCGTGCGTGACATGTTCTGCCTGATCGGCCAGATTGACGGTTACCTCGTCGGCCAGGTGAACAGCCGTGCTTATTCAGACAAGGTTGACATCAGCCTGCATACGCTGGCTATTGAGCGAGGTCTCCGCATCGGCGCTCACTTGTTTGCCTCCAAGATGGAGTACTCCATTGAGTACCTGGGTCGCGAGGAAGTTCTCATCACCGCCGAAAGCCCGATCGGCTTCCGACGCTGGATGATCGAGTATGAACTCGAACTGCGTGAGGGTCAGCATGAGCTGGGTGGTGCGGCGCCATACGCGTTGACCAAGGAACTCTACTACAAGCACAAGCCCCGTTTGGTCGCGGGAGAACGACCGGTGCCCGATGAGTTGATGGAAGTCGCAACGCGAGAGATAAAGGTTGTCAGTGAAGATGATATCGTCGAAAAGATCCTCGGAGCGAAGAGGAGGATAAAGAGATGAGGCCCGTATATATCGCCGGCGCAGGGATGG
>JASFUN010000270.1:0-3842 GCA_050050255.1 Anaerolineales bacterium
TAGGATCCGATCGTCTTCTTCATCCTCTACTACCGCGATGACCCGCTCTATCTCAGAAACGGCAAGCAGACGCTGCGCAAGATCCTGGGCACACGCTCGTTTCCCTGCCGCCACCCACTGTTCCGCCTCCGAACGACCGGCGGGCGAGAGCATCATCAAAGCCTGCAATATGAACTCCTTAAAAATTCTGGGCCAGAATAAATTCTATTCTGGCCCAGAAGACAACCAATTTCAACCTTGCTCAGTTTCGATCAATCCCAGTGTGCCATTCCTGCGTCTGTAGAGCACGTTGACTTGATTCGTGATTCCATTAAGGAAAATAAAGAAATCTTCATGATCGAGCAGCTCCATTTGCTCAACCGCTTCACGTTCGTCCATGGGCAAAAGCATATGTCGCTTTCGCCGCGCGATCACCGGCGCTTCCTCAGTTTCAATTTCCTCTAAAGGAGGCATGTCCGGTGCAATATCTGACGCTGAACGACCATCCCCCCGCCCCTTCCATCGTCGCCCTTTGTATCGTTCAATCTGTCGATAGATTTTATCCACAACCAGATCGACCGAGGCAAAAATATCTTCGGTCCTCTCTTCTGCACGCAGCTGCACGCCCTTCCCGCGGATCGTGAGCTGCGCCACCTGCCGATCCTGGGCTTCCCGAGCGTTTTTCTCATAGGTGAGATCGAGCGTGGCTTCATCGAGGATATCCAGGTAGCGGTCAAGTTTACCGACCTTCTTCTCCACGTAGTCACGCAATCGATCCGAAAGTTCGAAGTTTTTGACGTTGACGTCCACTCGAATGGTCATTGATTCTCTCCTGTTCCTGGACCTTCCATTAAATCACGAGTTTGTTCGACCGACCGTCAAGCATAAAACCCGGGAAGCCCCGGCAGCAAACAAAGCCTGCGTACATCCGAGCAACGTTGCCCCTGATGTAAGCAGGTCATCGAGCAGCAAGATATTCTGATTTTGTACTGATTTGCTGTCGGCGGAGAAAGCTTCGTGAACGTTCTCAAATCGCTCCTCGGGGTCAAGGCCAACTTGTGAACGTGTCTCATGCACACGCACGAGTGACTGTGCTTGAACAGGGATGTTCAGGTCACGTGCCATGGATGAGGCAATCAATTCGACCTGATTATACCCGCGTTCCCGTTTGCGCACACGCCCCAGCGGCACCGGCAATATCATGTCCCCAGTAAAGCTGGAGTTTGCATAGAGCTCTAGCATCCAACCGGCCATATGTGCTGCCAGCTGACGGTTTGGTGAATATTTGAGACGCAGGATTGCCTGTTTCAAGGGAGGCTGGTAGCGGGCATAGGATAAGACCTGGACATTTCCCAATTCACACGCTGGGCAGTATTGTCGGGTGATGCGTGGGAAGCCGCAATGCGGACAGCCCGATCGACCGGTTAGAATCAGTTTCGAATCACATTCGGGACACCACACATATCCGTGGCGGCCACAGCCAGCGCAACGTGGTGGAAATAAAAAATCAAGACCCGCCTCCAGCGCACGCTCTAGCCAGCGCTTGCCGGGGCGGGTAATGGATCGCTTCACCGGGTCCCCTCCCCGGGAAATTGCGATGGGATTCTACATCCCTATTTGAACAATGCTCCCATTGGCGATCTGAAGAGCAGGAGCCCAGCAGGGCCCAGCAGGACCATAAGGATCGACGGGAAGATTAACAGCGCGATCGGGAAGATCATCTTGATTGGTGCACGATGTGCTTCCTCCTCCGCCATCTGGCGGCGGCGGACGCGCATCTGGTCTGATTGGATGCGCAGCACTTTCGCCATGCTGACGCCCAATTGTTCCGACTGGATAACAGCCGCTACAAAACTGGTCAGTTCGGGAACATCCAGCCGGTCAGCCATATCTCGAAGCGCTTCCCTGCGCAGCTTGCCCAGGCGGATTTCTTGAAGCACACGACCAAACTCGAGTGCAAGGTCGTCCTCCCACTTCTCGTTTACCTTCCCCATGGCTGCGTCAAACCCGAGACCGGCTTCAACGCAGATCGTCAACAGGTCCAGCGCGTCCGGAAGTGCACGGAAGACCTCTTTTTGACGCGCGTTTATCCGGCTGGTCAACCACAGGTCCGGGAACATAAACCCGATGCCCAGGAAAAGTGCTGATAGACCGAGCCCCTGCAGGAATCCTCGTTTTGAGATGAGGAAGACGATGAAAACACCGCCGCCAAACACAGCCGCCAGCACAAAGCGCAGAGATAAGAAGAAGGCGGGGTCCATCTGCATGGGATTGCCGGCTGTCTCCAACTTCCGCCGTGCGTTCTCCAACGTCGCCTGCGGCGTGAATCGTGAAGCCAGCTTGCCTATGTTGTTGAAGATCGGGAGAACCACACGCTCGTAGAAGCGCTGGGATAGCTCGATCTCCTCCAGCGAAACCATATCTTCACGCGTGCTGTACTCAGCCAGTCGATCCGAAATCGGATCGGCTGCTTGCGGCGCACGGATACCCGCCACAACAAGCAAAATGGCGAAGATGACGACGATCCCGATGAGCCCTAGAACAGGTAATGTCATAGCCGAACCCTACCTTTGCTCAGAAAAATCATACCGCATTCAAATTCCTAGATATCGATGTCAACGATCTTCTGCGTTGCGAAGAAGCCCGAAATCACCATGATCCCCGCCACTACCAGGATCGGGATGCCGCAGCTGCGGGTTTCGGGATTAAAGAACTGCATCACGTATTCACGGTTAAGCAGGAACAGCAGCAGAACGAGAAGGATGGGCAGAGCTGAGATGACCCAGGCTGTAGCTCGACCCTGAGCCGTCAAAGCAGAAATTTCGCCTTTGATCCTGACACGCTCACGGATCGTATACGAGATCACGTCAAGGATCTCAGCCAGGTTACCACCGACCTCGCGCTGGACGTTAATGGCCGTGATGACCAGGTCGAGGTCATCGCTGTTGATGCGCCGAAGCAGGTGGTTCAAGGCTTCTTCCATCGGTAAACCAAGCTGCATCTCCTGAACCACGCGCCTGAACTCATCAGAGATGGGGGAAGGCAGCTCACGACTAACCGCCTCCATCGCCTGCAAAGTTGAGAATCCCGCACGCAAACCGTTTACCATCAAGTTCAACATATCCCCAAGCTGATTATCAAATTTCTTCAAGCGCCGGCCTTGTGCGACCTTCACGTAGATCTGAGGGACGTACGCGCCAAAAGCCATCGAGATAATCGCGAAGAAGATCGAATAGCTGCTGATGATGAAACCAATCAAGCCAACGACAATGCTGGAAATGACGATCAGTGCGATGAACTCGGCGGGTCGAAACTTGAGGTCCGCACGGGCGAGATTCTTAGAGATATTCTCAAAAGTATCGGTCCCCTCGCCAAGGTTGCTGAGGAAATCTGTAAGGAACGATGTACTCGGGCCTTCATCTTTAGCCTTGCCAGCCGTCGACACGACACCACTTTCTGAGTAGCGTCCCAGGCGTTCCTCGACTACGCTGCGTTCGCCAAGCAGCGTCATAGCCAAACCTACGACCAGGAGCAATCCTCCCAGCCCACCGCCGATGAGTAAAACTGTCTGTGGGTCCATGGTTTAGTACCGTACTCTATCACCGACGCCGAAGATGGATGCAGGCAGATTGATACCGCTGGCTTCAATCTTATCGATGAAGCGCGGTCTCAAACCGGTCGGTCGCAACCGACCGATGACCTTGCCATCCTCGAAACCGGTCTGCTCGAAAACAAAGATATCCGTCATCGTAATCACGTCACCCTCCATACCCTGGATCTCGGCGACGTGGGTGACCTTACGGGTGCCGTCCCGCAAACGTTCAAGGTGAACGACTACCTCGAGAGCGGAGGCAATCTGCTCG
>JASFUN010000271.1:0-3833 GCA_050050255.1 Anaerolineales bacterium
GGATTCAGACCCCGCATCGCCCGAGGCGCCATTGGTTTTCGCCGCCGGACCACTTACTGGTACGACTGGGCCAGCCGTTGGGCGCTATGTGATCTGTGCCAGATCCCCGGCAACGGGGGCGTGGGGGGAAGCGAACATCGGGGGCTTTTTCGGACCAGAACTTCGCTCAGCCGGCGTGGATGCAATTGTGATACGAGGCAAAGCTGAACGTCCGGTTTATTTATGGATAGACGATGGTCACATAGAGCTTCGTTCGGCCGCAAGCCTATGGGGGCTGACCGACACCTATGCGACTCAGGAAAGAATTAAAAATGAACTGGGGGATCCGGGAATAAAAGTCGCCTGCATAGGGCGTGCGGGCGAGAATCAGCTCCCGTTTGCTCTGGTTTTATGCGATCATGGCCGCGTCGCTGGTCGCACAGGCATGGGGTCTGTAATGGGCTCCAAAAACCTGAAGGCTGTCGCGGTAAGAGGGCAGCAACCACTCCCACTACATGACCTCGAAGAGTTCGCTAAGCTGCGTGCACGTACCAATCGAGAGCTGCGGCAGGATCTGACCAGCGAGGGCTTAAGAGATTTCGGCACTTCAAGTGCAATGGATATCTTCGATTACTTCGGTATGCTCCCCAAACACTACTTCCGTCTCGGTGAACTCGAGGATATCGACAAAGTTTCTGGCGCAACAATGTCTGAAACGATCCTTAGCGGAGTGAGTACGTGTCATGGATGCGTGATCGCCTGTGGGCGCAAAGTTCGCCTGGATAAATTAGTTGAACAAAAGGGTCCTGAATACGAAACAAAGGTCGGGCTTGGCCCCAATCTGGGCATAACGGACCTTGTTGTTCTTACGGAGATGGGCGATCTTTGTGATCGATACGGTATGGACACGATCAGCCTATCAAACACGATCGGTCTTGCCATTGCGCTCTTTGAGGATGGGCTCATCACTGCTGAGGATACCGGTGGACTGGAATTGGCCTGGGGGGACCCTGAAATTGTTTTTAAGCTTATTGAAAAGACGGCTAATTCTGAGGGCTTCGGAAAAGAATTAGGGATGGGAGCGTTGGGGCTTGCTGAACGTTACGGCGTTCCAGAGCGGGCACTCCAGGTGCGGGGGCTGGAACTGGCTTATCATGATCCACGCGGTGCCTCTGGCATGGCATTAGTCTACGCGACGAGCCCGCGCGGTGCCTGCCATAACCAGGGACCATACTATCTCGTCGAGATCGGGCAGACGCGTGAAGAGATCGGGGTCGACATGTATCCGCGACAGGGTGGCGCGGAAAAAGCGGTAAATGTCGTTCGCAATCAGGATTGGAACTCATTGCAAAACTCGCTCGTCATGTGCATCTTTGCCAATATCCCTGCTGAAGATGTGGCGGGACTCCTGACGGCGGCTACAGGCGAGCTGATATCAGCAAGGGACTTGTTGCAGCTTGGCGAGAGGGCATTCACGTTAAAGCGGTTGATCAATGACAGGTTGGGGTTCGGGGCCGCGTACGATCGCTACCCGGAACCGCTTAAGGAGCCCTTGAAAGATGGTGGTGCAGCGGAATATGTTCCACCATTTGATGAGATGTTGGAAGCGTACTACGCAGCGAGAGGATGGTCCCATGAAGGGATGCCCGGGGGAGCCTTGCTGCAGGACCTGGGGCTGGAAACCTATAATAAATAGACATGGATATGATTGACGAAGGAGACAGAACTTGCTGAAGGTCGTCACAACAGATGAGATGCGCAGGATCGAGAAGGCAGCGGATGCCGGAGGGCTGTCTTATGACGAGATGATGGCCAACGCGGGGTATTCGATCGCTGAAGAAATCATCGACCGTTGGCCAACCGTTCGAGACGCTTCCGTGCTGATCCTCGTCGGGCCTGGCAACAATGGCGGTGACGGGCTTGTCGTCGGGCATCATATGCATGAAGCCGGGGCCCGGGTGCACGTCTATCTCTCTCATCCACGCTCGGAAAAAGAGGATCACAATTACGCGCGCATTAAGAATTCAGGCATCAAGATAATGCTCGCCGGAGAAGATGAGAGTGGGAGCTTGCTTCGAACGGAAGTCAATCAGGCTGACCTGATCGTCGACGCCCTGCTCGGCACCGGAATCAAACTGCCGCTTCGAGGTTCGGTCAAAGAAATCCTATCGTCAGTCAAAGGTGAGCTTACGAATCTCGATCGGCGTCCTTATGTTGTGGCGGTTGATTGCCCTTCTGGTTTAGATTGTGATACGGGCGAGATCGCTGATGAAAGCCTGGTCGCAGACCTGACGGTGACGCTGGCAGCAGCCAAGCCAGGCTTGTTCAATTTTCCGGGTGCTTCTTCGGTCGGCGAGGTTGTGGTTGGATCGATCGGGGCGATAGCAAACCTACCTGAACTCAGCGAGGTCCAGCATCTACTCCCAGATGCAGATCTCATTCGGTCCTGGCTGCCGGAGAGGCCAGAAAATGCGCATAAAGGCACATTCGGCCGTGTGGTAGTCAATGCCGGCTCTCTCCAGTACCCAGGGGCTGCTGTGCTCGCTTCGCTGGGAGCTTATCGGATCGGTGCGGGCTTGGTGAGCGTTGCAGTCCCAGCCCTCATCCAACCTTTCCTTGTTCCCGGGCTGCCTGAAGCAACCTGGATTCCGCTGCCGCACGACCAAGGCGTACTTGCGGAACCGGCAGTAGATAAATTGCTGGCAGAATTGAGCGGGGTCGCAGCTCTGCTTATCGGCCCCGGGTTTGGACAAAGCCCGGCCACGCGATCATTCCTTCAGCAGCTTCTTCGTAAGGGACAGGGCGGTCAGTCAGGACAGCATGACCACGTCGATGCTGGAGAAAATGAGAAGGCGGCGGAACTGCCACCATGCGTGATTGACGCAGATGGGCTGAAACTGCTCAGTGAGATTGAGGGCTGGCACAAGCTTCTGCAGCACACAGCGATCCTGACGCCCCATCCGGGTGAGTTCGCGATCATGACCGGGATATCCATCGGGGAGATACAATCTTCACGGACACAACGAGCCAAGGCTTTCGCTGCAGAGTGGGGGCATGTCGTGGTGTTGAAAGGCGCCTACACTGTCATTGGAGCACCGGATGGTCGCATGGCAACGATCCCTTTCGCGACATCAGCACTTGCGACAGCTGGAACGGGAGACGTCTTAGCGGGGGTGATATTAGGACTGCGAGGACAGGGTGTGCCCGCATTTGAATCTGCCGTCCTCGGAGCTTATCTTCACGCACAAGCTGGAGAGCTAGCAGCCCGGGAGTTAGGCACGGAGGTCAGCGTGATCGCGGGAGACGTCGCAGATAGTCTGCCACTCGTCCTTGCTGAACTTAAAGCCTGATAGATCGACACTGCCTAAGAACTGAAAAGCGCATCCGATCGATCGGATGCGCTTTGTAATTATGTAAGGATTCTGGTTGCTACGCTTCGCCCGCAATCTCATCACGCTTCTGTTTTGCGGCTTTCTTTCCCGATTCAATTGCGCCTTCAATGCGCGATTTCTGTTCATCAAGAATCACCTGGCCGCGCTTCTGTAAATCTTCTGCGCGCGTGCGTGCTTCCCCGGCAAGCTCTTCGGCTCGCTGGCGCACGTCATCCGCGGCTTTCTCGACCTTGTCCAGAGTCTCTTCTGCCGTGTCTTCGACCTGATCTTTCAGTTCGATGCTCTTAACTCGTATGAGTTCCCTGGTCTCTTCGCCCGATTGCGGCGCCATGAGCAGGGCGACAGCCGCGCCAACCAGGCCTCCAAATAGGAACCCGGTCAGAAATGAACCAAAATCTCCGTTGTTATCTGCCATCTGAATTACTCCTTGTCACGCTAAAATATCTTAATTACTTTTCTGGT
>JASFUN010000272.1:0-3826 GCA_050050255.1 Anaerolineales bacterium
GTGCATGTCGATTTCATGATCGGCTCGGATGAGCTTGACGTTGATGGCGTGACGGAAGATGGCAAGAACGAACCCGTGATGCGAGCAGGGGAGTGGGCGTTTGACACCGGCTGAAGTAATGGGTACATGCACTAAACACAATAAGCATCGTCCTGATTCCCGGCTGAGAGTAGGTGCGGCATGATTATCGATGAAGTCAAACAGAAATCCCCAAATAATCTTCCCTGGATGATCGACTTGTCGCTCTGGTACGCGTGGCACTCCAAGCGTGGGAGTATGCCATCCACGTGGTCCGGGCTTTCCCAGATAGAAATCGCGAATCAGTTGGGCGCGGTCGCATGGCAAGTGATCAAACCATGGGAGCTTACATACGAGGGCGTGGAGGTCCAGATAGAGGAAACGGAGGACGAGAGGGTCCTGCGCTATGTCGTCGCAGGCCATACTTTGAGCGCATCCTGGATCCTGGGGCCGGATGGCGATTGGTGGCAGACTAATCATCTCATCAGTACTCCCGATGATTTCGAATCCGCCATTGCATTAGCGGCATCGATCAGTTATCGGGTGGAGTGGGGGGAGACCGGCGACGCCCGGGGTGACAGCCCTGCGATCCTGGCGATTGAGCTTCCGAAAAGTCCGCTTTCAGCCCTGCTGCATGACTATCTGGGCTGGGGGGAGGGTTTGTTGATGCTGGGGGATCACGAGCAGGAGGTGGATCGCCTGCTCGCTGCCCTTGAAACCAACCTTCGTGGATTGGTGAAGAAATGTGCAGACGTGCCCGGCTCGGTCTTATTCTGCCCGGACAACCTGGACGGGCAGTACATCTCGCCAGATATGTTCGCCCGCCACCTGGCGCCGTCCTATATCGAAACCAGCAACGCGGCGCACGCGGCTGGCAAGTCACTGTGCGTCCATGTGGGGGGATCGATGAAACGTTTGTTGAAACCTCTGGCAGAGGCAGGCGTGGAACTGGTGGAGGGTGTGTGCGGGCCGCCGCAAAGCGATGTTCCACTCCCTGAAGCCCGAGCTCGGGCCGGCTCTGATCTTATCCTGTGGGGAGGCATACCCCAGGATTGGCTTTTGGAGGCCACACCGGCCGAGATTTTCGAGGATGGGGTCGCAGAGGTAATCGATCACGCTATGAAGGATGGAAAAACAATACTGGGGGTTGCCGATCGAGTACCGGTTGCAGCGCACGTTGATCGGCTGGAGACGCTAGGGGAGCTGGTGCGCTCGCGGATTATCGATTGAGCATTGTAAGTGTGTTTGTCGGGAGTGTATTTGGCCGCGCAGGTAAACCGGGAACTAAGTGAGCAGGAGTCTCGAGGAGGTAATGGATTGTGCAGCTGATATCGGCCTTCCTTATCAAGGTGAGCTCCGGGCGCCTTGCTTTATTGGCATCGCTGCTCTTTATCATCTTCGGGGCGATAGTGCTCCCACGTGAAGCGGTGCGTGCCGAGCGCTATAGCCAAGGCGTGGGGTCGCCTGACACCAGCTTGTTCTATTCGACCGATGATCTCTACGAACTTGCCGAGTTGTACGGACCGGAAGGAAGGCGGGCTTATGTGCGAGCTCGATATACATTCGACCTCGCATTCCCATTGGTTTATGGCTTCTTTCTGGCTACGACAATAAGCTGGTTGGTCTCGCATGCTCTTGAGACAGGCCGCATGCTGAGGCTCCTCAATGTGGTTCCGGTCCTTGCTGTCCTTTTTGATTTCTTGGAGAATCTGACCACATCGATTGTCATGCTACGGTACCCTGCACGGACGGGGATCATAGCCGTCCTTGCCCCATGGTTATCGTTGATAAAATGGGTCCTTGTTTACGGCAGCTTTCTTGTTCTGGCGCTGCTGGTTATCTACTGGGTTGGGAAAGCCTTCAAGCAAAGGATGAACAGGAGCGGGTAGGTACCTTCCAGGCACCTATAAACCGTCGTCTTTCGGCAGCTTCGACTGTGAATTGAAGCATATGATTGCCGATCTAGCACGCTATCCGGGCGCTTGTTTGCGCGTTCCTATCTTCAACGCCTACTACGCAAGGAATCATCCGGGATGTAGACTGAGCTCAAGAATTTCACGGCTGTTATTTGTGAACGTTCTCACGATAGCCCTATACAAAGTTGTCTGAACATGGTAACCTCTGCTCGAAGGTTGCATGCACGTTCTATCTGGAAGTCGAAAGATAAAGCCTGAGCGAACGTTGCTCAGGCTGGTTTTTACCACGACCGCCGAGAACGAGGTAAGCACCTATAAGTAAAGTGCCTATAAGGAGGCAAGGAAAGATGGAAGAGCGAGTTCTTGGTACGGTTAAGTGGTTCAATGCTGGTAAAGGCTACGGGTTCATCGAGCGCGAAGATGGCGATGATGTATTCGTGCATTATTCAGCGATTCAGCAAGTTGGGTTCAAGTCTCTCGACGAGGGCCAGCGAGTTGAATTTACGATCGAGCAGGGTCCCAAAGGCTTACAAGCCGCTAACGTGGTCCCGGTGTAAGGTCAATTACCACAAAACCCAAGCCCCCGCATTGCGGGGGCTTTTTATTTACGTGGAAATGGGCTGTGAACCGGGCGAGTTCCTATAACTCCAGAACCTTACGGCCTTTCTCCATATCGTCCACGCCGATGACGAGGTTCATCGAAGCAGTGAGGTAGAGCAGCTCCAGGTTGAGGCCCGCTTCAGCAAGCCTGCGCGCGATGCCACCCAATTCGCCGGGCCGGTCAACGATGTCTTTCACCAGGACCTCCCGCACCTCTTCGATCTCGAAGCCGGCAGAATTCAGCGCTCTCCTGGCAGAATCGGCGTTCTCGACGAGAATGTGAACGTGCCCACGATCCTCGCAGCGGAAACCGCAGATGCCTTCGATGTTGACGTGTGCAGCTCCCAGCGCTTCCCCCAGCGCAGCAAGCGAACCAGGTCGATCTTCCAGGTGGATGGTGAGATCTACTGCCATGAAGTCCTCCTCATCTCCGGCCGGGGCGGGTATTGGTAACTTTCAGCGCGCCTTCATTGTTGCATACTTCTAGCTCACCTCCAAGCAGGTAATCAAGTCCTATCCCCGCTCTGGAGTGTGCACTGCCACCTGCGTTGGCAACAGGACTTTTCTCATCTTGTCATTGCACGGCGGCCTGCTTACAATGCGCGCAGGAAGGTGGACCAGACCGTGTCTGTCTCTGGTATCAGGTGTCGATTTGTGGATAAGTTCAAAGGTCGCGGGATCACGAGGTTGGTGATCATAGCGTCTGCGCTGCTGCTGAATGCATGCAGCGAGCCGGTTCGCCTGGCTGGGATCTTCGTTTCTAGCACGCCGACGGCGAAACCTTCGATGACCTCCACTGCCACCACTACCGCGAGCGCAACAGCGACAGCAACCATAACCGCAACTGCAAGCTATACACCGACGCCTTCCAGGACACCCACTCCCAGCATAACCCCCACCATCACAGATACACCTACGATCACAGCTACGCCTTCGCTTACCCCGACCGTGACCGCCACCCCGGAAATCCGGGGGCGGGTGACGGTGCAATCAAACTGTAGATACGGGCCTGGCTCGGCGTATCTCTACGAGTGGGGACTTTACCCGGGAAATCGCGTCACGATCCTGCACCGCAATGAGGAGGGGACCTGGGTTTACGTGGACCCATGGAACTATATTGATTACTGCTGGGTAAAGGCTGACCTTCTTGAGATAAACGGCGATATCATGAACCTTCAGCCATACTATGGGGTCCTGCCAGATTCGGAACTGTATGGGCCGGTATCAAACGTGCGCGCCAGCAGATTCGGCGAGGAAGTGTGGGTCGCGTGGGATCCAATCTGGATGACCGA
>JASFUN010000273.1:0-3793 GCA_050050255.1 Anaerolineales bacterium
CCCGACCATTCACCGGCATGAACTGTGATCCCGATGCCGGCGCCCTTGGCTTTCAAGATCAACCCTTCAAATGGTGCCGAAGGAAACCCGGCCTCATCCCCGGCCAGATCCATTGCGGTGACCCCATTCTTAACGCGATCGATGGCGATCTCCGTTACAGCTTCTGCGATTTTTACTGGTTCGTGACGATTCACGCTGAGCACACAGGCAACCTCGACTCCATAGCTTGTGCCGGCAGATCGGGCAGCGGAAAGGACCCAGTCGGTGACCTCATCGAGTCTGAAGCCGCCCGCTTGAGCCAGGGCAGCCGGGGTGAAACGGAGCTCTAAAGCCCGAACGGAATCGAGTGCAGCGTCCTCGACTGCTTCCTCTACGAAACGCTGTATGATCTCTCGGGAGCGGAAGAACTGCCTTATGCTCTTGAATTTTCCCAGGAATTCGGCAACGGTTACGCTCTCGTCACCTGTGATCTGAACAAGGGAGCGCAGCGCTTCGGGCTCATGCGGCAGTGGCAGCTTCTCCACGCGGGCAATTTCAGCCATGCTTGAAAGCCTGAGCGAGCCCTCAAGGTGACGGTGAATATCGACTTTGGGAAGCGCCTCGATAGTCCTGGGTTCTGGGGTCAACTTGCGCCTTTCGGATCGGCAGCGGGTTTGGTTCTCTCGGTAGGATTACCCGCACCCGACTGTGCGCCCCTTCCGGAGTGGTGATCCTACGACCAGCGCGGGGACCGTTAGCGTCGGCGTCTGCGCCGTCGCTTGGACGACTTCCCGCCGCTCCCAGACGCTGCAGGGGTAGCTTGAGCGGGGGTTGGCGGCGTGGAAGCCGTCTGCCGCCCACCTGCAACCCTCAGCCGGAACATGCGTGAAACCATGCCAGCGCGGATTGCAACCAGCAGGTTGCTGAACAGGTCGAAAGCGCGGCTCTTGTACTGCACCAGTGGGTCCCGCTGACCGTAGGCCTCCAGGCCGATCGACGTCCGCAGCGCCTCCATCTGCGTAAGGTAATCCACCCAGAGACGATCGGCCACAGAGAGGAATAACTCCCGGTAGGCGCGCGTCAGGGCACGACTCCCCAGCGTATCCATAATCGCATGCTTAACCTCATCCGGGAAGGAAGCCAGGGTGCCCTGCTCAAGCAGGGCGTCATACTGTGCCTTGCCGAGCCCTTCTCGAATAATCTTCTGCACAGGCTCGTCGACTTGATCCAGTTGGGTGCCGGAAAGGTTAGCAAATTCAGCCTGGCCTAACGCATTTTCAAGTACTTCCTGAGAACCCTTCAAATGGTTGAAGATGTCCTCAGCCAGCTCTTCAGGCTCGCGTCCTTCGATGAACCTGGCAGCGTAGAACGGGTACGAAAGCCTTGCGACCATCACAGCCTGTCGTTGGTGGGTTTTCTTGTCAAAATAGCTGCGTTGACCGTAGCTCATCTGGACGAGCAGACGCACCTTGGTGCCAAAATCGGCTGCGGACTCCCGCCGAAGTGAATTGGAGAGGTCGGTGCGAATATCATTGAGGATCCCGGACGACCTGTTCTCCCACACCCGGTCGATGGCCGTGTAGAGCTCGCTTTCGGCTTGCTCCCAATCAACATCTCGGATCAATTTCGGTTCGAGATCCAGCGATTCACCCAGCCGTCTCTCAACGGCCTGGATCATGCCGATCCAGATCCTCAAACCCATGCTGGCTTCGATTAAATCCGGAATTTTGTCAAGGAATTCGTGCGGATCATCCTGAAGTCGCTGTTGGCCATCGGCATCCAACTGGATACGCAAGCCGGCAGCCTGCTCCACGGATTGCACCAGCTGGCGCGGATCCACACTGCGTTCCATGTCCTCGGCTTCCATGATCGCAGCTTCAACCGCAATCTGAGCCGTGTCGACACGCTGTCGAACCTGTTCGTCCAACCTCTCGAGGGCGCGCGTTAACTGTTCGTCGACAGAGTTGATTAAGTGCTCCTGGTTCAAAGACAGCGACTCTTCAGCGATTTCGAGCAGCTTCGCTTTCAGTTCATCGGGATCATCGATCCCTTCGAGTTCATCCAGGATCACCCTCAACATATATGATGGGTAGGGTTCATCCCAATCCAACCCAATCGTAGGCTGCGTCTCTTCCAACCATGCCAACAGCTTCCACGGTCCCTCTGGATCGTTCATGGCCAGCTCGATGTGTCCATCGATTTCCGTTCTGACCATCGAATCCAGGTCTTCGCTCATGTCGTCTTTTGCAAACACCCGGTTGCGCTGATTGTAGAAGACCTCACGCTGCTGGTTGAGGACATCATCGTACTCCAGCAGGTGTTTGCGGCTGTCAAAGTTGGCACCCTCCACCCTCTGCTGCGATGATTCGATTGTCCGGTTCACGATCCCATGGGCGATAGGCACCATCTCGTCGATGTTCAGGCGCTCCATAAGGCCAGAAACCTGAGAGCCACCGAACAGCCGCATCAGCTCATCCTCAAGCGATAGGAAGAACTGCGATGACCCCGGATCACCCTGTCGGGCGGCCCGGCCACGCAGCTGATTATCGATCCGGCGGGCTTCATGCCGCTCTGATCCCAGTACATGCAGCCCACCTACTTCCCGGACCTTGCGGGCATCTTCCATGAACTGCTTCAACTGGCGCACCTCAGCCCTGTATATCCCGATGGCCTCATCATCGGCGGATTCAAGCGCTGCCAGGCGCTCCTCCAGGCTCAGCGTCTCGGGATCTTCACTGCCAGTCCGCCGGAGCACTCGATTTACCGCCGCGATGATTTCCTCCGCGATTTCGCCGCCCAGCTTGATGTCGACACCACGCCCGGCCATATTCGTAGCAATAGTCACCGCTCCAAGAGAGCCGGCGCCTGCAATGATCTGTGACTCTTCATCGTGTTTCTTGGCGTTCAGCACGTTGTGTGCGATGCCGCCCTTCAGGATGGATTCAAGCCTTTCGCTGTAGCTCTCATCCAAATCCAGGATGCGCAGCAAGCGCGCTTTGTTCTCATCGCGGGTCGGATTCAGGGCGATCTCCAGGTCGCGGGCAAAGCGCCGCAGCAAGGCAGGCTTCTGCACGTCAAGCGGTTGATATAGAGGCTGAAGCGCCTCGACGCGCATACCGTCATCCGGAATGTCGTTCGCCTCCATGTAAGCGTCCCGTACGACCAGGATGTTCCCCAGAGTCTGCAGTGCGTCAGCCCGGAGTCGGCTGGAGAGAAGCTCCGATAGGTCAACCGAAGTCGTACCTACAAGCAGCGGCTGACCGACGATGTGTCTACGCAGGATTTCAAGCGTGACAGCCCTCAGTTTGGCTTCAAATGTCCGATAAACCTCGTCGGGGTAGTCCTTGCGGCGCCAGAATACCGGTGTCTCAGGATCATCTGTACGGGCATAGAACGCAAATTCGTTCCCGTCCTCCTGGTATTCGACCTCCATCAGGTCGGTGTCGGGCTTCATGGCCAGGTATTCCAGGTTGGTCGGCAGCGGCTCAACATCGACATCGTAAATCTTGTCGAACTCCTCCGATTCTGTGACCGCGGTGCCGGTCATACCGGAGAGCTTGTTATACATGCGGAAGTAGTTCTGCAGCGTGATCGTGGCATAGGTCACGTTTTCCTGACGAACCTTGACGCCTTCCTTCGCTTCCACCGCCTGGTGCAGCCCGTCTGACCAGCGCCGGCCCGGCATCATGCGGCCCGTGAATTGATCGACGATGATCACTTTTCCGGATTGAACGACGTAATCTTTATTGCGTTTGAAGAGATGCTCGGCACGCAGCGCTTGCTCAAGGTGGCCCAGCAGACGCGCCTGCTCGGG
>JASFUN010000274.1:0-3777 GCA_050050255.1 Anaerolineales bacterium
CGCAATTCGTATGGCTTCTTCTGGAAAGACGAATACGTTCAGTGGTTCCGTGAATTTGGGCTTGAAGTTGAAATGGGAACGCCGGCTGGCATATTTCGTGTAAGGAATACTGAGGAGGCGACCAATTTAGCGATAGGTTGAAGCACAGTGAACAGGGTCTTCAAGGACGTTGCACCAGGTAATCCAACATTCTACGAAGTTGAGCAGGCCAGGCGTGAGCGGCTTGTGCGAAGCGTGTATAAGATTACGCTGGCCTTCATCGCTCCATTCCTCAGCTTCCTGATAGTCGTAATGCTTCCTGGGGGCAATTCGATAACTTCGATTGCTTTCCTCAATATCGCCGGCGTTATTCCAGTGGTCCTTATCGCATATAAGCTAATTGACTTCGGGCGGACGAAGTTAGGGGTAGGGATATTCGTGCTCTACCTTATGCTCTTGTTGAGCGTTAACACGACAATACTGCAGGGTATCTCGGCGGTCCTCATCCCCGGATCAGTGCTCCTGATTGTGCTAACCGGTATGATGGTGGGACCCCGTCATAGCTTCTGGGTTGCAACGGTTGCGTCCATTCTGTACCTGGCAACAAAATTTATCCCGGAGGGTTTATTCCCGGTGTATATTGATCCCGGGCCCTGGCCCAAAGTATATGTATCCAGTCTGACAATTATGGCGTTCATCTTCATCGCCGTTGTCAACCAGATCAGCGTTGGCGACCTCCGCAAGGCGCTTGACGACGCGACATACAAGCTGTACCAGATAAATCAGAAACTCGAGAAAGCCAGCGAACGCAAATCGCAGTTTACTGCCAGGACAAGCCACGAGCTGAGAACACCATTGAGCTCCATGATCGCATTCACAGATCTGGCGCTGCGCGGCGCATACGGTCCTTTGAATGACAGACTCCGCAACGCTTTGGAACATATCTACAATGGGGCACGACACCTTAAGGTCATCATCAACGATATCCTGGACCTGGGCAAGATCGAGGCCGGGGAACTCGAAATTCACAACGTAGAGTTCAAAGTTTCCGGGCTGGTTTCATCTGTAGAGACCTCGGTGCGGTCCATTATCGATGAGAAGGGTTTAGATTTTTCAATTACGATTTCCCCTGAACTGCCGGAAACTCTGGTCGGTGATGAGGGACGCATCATTCAAATCCTTACAAACCTAACCTCCAATGCGGTCAAGTTTACTGATCAGGGATCGGTGACGGTCAAAATCGGCCTTTACGACCGTGCGCATTGGTCGATAGAGGTGGAGGACACCGGCCCTGGAATACCAGATGACCAGCTGGATGCAGTGTTCCAGGCTTATCGACAGGTTCAAAGGACGAATGGAGCGAAGAAAGTAAAAGGAACCGGGCTTGGACTCGCTATCACTCGCAATCTGGCAGAATTGATGGGGGGTAAGCTCGAACTTGAAAGCATAATCGGAGAGGGCAGCAGCTTTCTCGTCATCCTTCCACTTGTCGTTCCGGAAAAATAAGTTTTTTAATATAAATCCATCCCGGAGCGTATATGCAGCAAAGAGCGCTACTGTTTGCAACCATCGGTGTTTGATGATAGCTCCGGGCATCATCGCGGCCTATCATAGAAATCACCCTCAAGATTGTGAGGGGTTTTTGCTTAAATAGGACATTAAGTGGGTTGTTGTGGTAATTTAGGGTGGGCATAATACATAGGTGGCTTCAATGCCCGGTGGTTGCCAAGTGAGGAAGCGAATGACCCAACGAAGAGCTTTACATAATCTCATGCCGGCGGTGCTATCCATTCTCCTCTTGACAGGTTGTGTTATGCCCAACATCCAATCCTTGGAGGATGTACCCGGCATCGAGAATGTGCCATTCCTCAACATCGGTGGAACAGCGACGCCAAAGCCAGTCCCTGAATTTATTGCCGATCGCGCAATTGCGGTGATGAACGCACCAGCGGAGCAGGATGTGCCCGCGCTGCGGGAAGAGGTCCTCGCGCTGCTGCGCTCACCGGCTGCGGAGAGTTCCAACGCGTCTCTCCGGATTTCGAGCGACCGATTGGCGACCTACGACGCTGATGGTGGCAGATTTATCGATGACGTACGAATACAGGATCGCTCGATCCTCGAACACGACGTCTCCCTGGCGTACGATCTAATTGAGGTCCTCTCCGATCCCGATCTCACCGGTGAGCAACGCGAGCCTTTGATCAATGCCCTGGAGAAAATCATGCTAGTGGACCGCATGATCGTCGAAACGGCTAAACGGGATGCTGAGATCATTCTAAAGTCCGCCAAGGATGCCGGGGATGAGGTATCTCCCGTGGCAGTCAACACAGCGCAGACGGAGGTCGGCCGCGTTCAGCAGGCTTACTCTAGCCTTGAAAACGCCTGGGGTCAGGGGGAGATCAAGAAAGGATTAAGTGTGCTGCTTCCGCTGTGGGACGCTGCCTCGGCCGTACGCAGCGCATGGTTTTTAAAATACGATGAGGATCGCGATGAAGATGGCGTCATCGACCTGGTCGAACTGCAGTGGGGGTCAGGCCCATTCACGATCGATTCGGATGGGGATGGGCTGTCCGATGCTTACGAGATCAACAACACCGTCCCCTACACCTCTCCCGGATCAGCAGATACAGACGGGGACGGAATCTCGGACGCGAACGAAGACCTGGACCTCGATGGAGTTCCGACGGGTCTAGAGCGTGATTTCGGGACCGATCCTCTCAAGCTGGACACGGATGGCGACGGAATAGGGGACTTGGCGGTCGCCTCGGGCGGTTCGCTCGCCGACAGTGGTGATCGCGATGGTGATGGCATATCGGACGAAAGCGAAGAGCGACTGGGTACCAATCCAGATCACGTGGATACGGACGGCGATGGGACGCCCGATGGGCAAGAATGGTACCGGCAGGAGTTCACGATCGAGGAGCTGGGCTTGAACGTGGTGCTAGAAGGTCTTGGCGATCATAGCGAAACATTCAAAGCAGAGGTGATGGTTGGCGCGCCGGGCTTCGCCGGCAACATCGGGGCGGTGGGCAATTTCATCAACCTGCAATCAGATCTACCGGTCAGGAAAGTGATCGTGAGCATGCCTTATGACGAGGCAAGTATTCCGGGCCAGGACGAAGCCCGGATCCGGCTCTACCGCTTCGATGATGTCCAGGGCGTGATGGTGTTATTGGACAATCAAAGCCTCGATCCTGAAGCTAACCGCATCACGGGTGAAGCACAAGCATTCGGGCCGGTCGGCATTCTATACCAACCCATTTGGGACGCAGTTAATCCGCAGCAGTAATCGAAATAGGGTCTGTAATGAGGCTGTAAGCTTACATGATCCACGGCGCTTCTATACTGAGCATGTTGGCGACCATCGGGAAGAAGCGTGGAAATGGATTCTGCAATCGGCCTCACACCAAGTGAAATTGAGCTCCTGGCAGCCAGTGCGAATAATCAGCCAATCCTCTTCGGCAACCTCACTCGCAAATTAACCGACGAGACGTCCTCCTTACTGCCGATGCTTGAACATGCCTTCTTGACGGCGCTTCAAGCGAATGAGCAAGAAGGCAACTTCTTCTGCCAGCTTCAAACCGGGCGGTCCTTGTTCGGAATCGGCTCAAGAAGTCGTGTTGTGATCCACGTGAATGGCAGCATGCATGCCTGGCCAGAGCCCAGCCTGGAAGCCTCGCTCACGACCCTGGTCCAACGTTTATGCGACGTGGAAGATACATTGACGATCGCGGAACTCATACGCAGTTGGCTGGGAGATGCTGCGGTTGATCACCTTCAAGCTGGTCTCAGATGGAT
>JASFUN010000275.1:0-3776 GCA_050050255.1 Anaerolineales bacterium
CGAACATCGCCTGCAACCTGGCGCGCATGACGGTTGCCCCCGCTCTCGAGCTCATCTATGAGAGCGGCGTGCTTGGGGCTCAGCCGGCACGGCTGCCACTCTCTATTGGAGATCCCACCATTGTTAGCGGCGCGCGCAGCGTCCTCCCCATGCCGGACCTATTCCAGTACCTTTTGCAGGGAGGCCGCATCGAGGTCGGACTGCTGGGCACGGCTCAGTTAGACCGCTACGGCAATCTTAACACTAGCGTTATTGGCAGCTATGAAAATCCTAAGGTGCGCCTGCCGGGCAGTGGTGGTGCATGTGAGATCGCGCTGCACGCCCAGCGCACCTTTGTTGTTACCCGATTGAGTCGGCGAACCTTCGTAGAACAGCTGGACTTTGTCACGAGTCCTGGTTTCCTCGATGAGCGGGTAGCCGCGCGCACCGTTCGCTCCGCAAGTGGACCGTCCCGCGTGATTACCGATAAAGCTCTCTTCAGCTTCGACCCTGATACGCATGAGATGCTGTTGACGGGACTCTATCCTGAAATCTCGATGGATGACGTCTGCGCGGAAATCGCCTGGCCGATAAAGGTCGCGGCACCACTGCAAGCGATCGAACCGCCAGAAGATGGGGAGTTGAGGATCATCCGTGAGGAACTGGACCCTGAAGGACTCTATCGATGAAATCAAGAACTGAGAAGAAAGAAGGGCCGATGCGACAAGAAGAGATCGTTGCCTCCTGCCGGGAGCATAACTTCTGGACATGGTCTGCCCAGGGTGACGTGCATCCGCTGCCGGTTGCACGCGCAGAGGGAGCCTGTTTCTGGGACTTTGAAGGAAATCGCTATCTTGACTTCAACAGCGGTGTGATGTGCGTGAACATAGGCTATGGAGACCGGCGCGTGATCGATGCGATCGTAAACCAGGCCGGCGAGCTTGTGTTTGCCGGGCCGCACACAGCGACGAAGGTGCGTGCCGAGTTGGGGCAGCGGCTAGCTGCTGTTACGCCTGCAGGGCTCGATACCTTTCTGTACACGTTAGGCGGGTCGGAAGCCAACGAGAACGCCATCAAGCTGGCGCGTGCCTACACCGGTCGTCATAAGATCCTCACCCGCTACCGCTCGTACCACGGTGCGACACATGGAGCCAGCGCTGCAACGGGAGATCCGCGCCGTTGGGAATGGGAGCCAAACCTGATGCCCGGGGTCGTACACTTCATCGGCCCGACAGGCGATCCCTGGTCGAGCACGATCGCCGAGGTGGACGCCCAGACCGCGCTCGACGAATTGGAGAGTGTGATCCGCTTCGAAGGTCCACAAACAATCGCGGCTGTCCTGCTTGAAACGATCCCCGGTACCAATGGGGTGCTCATCCCGCCCGAAGGCTATCTGCGCGGCGTCCGTGAAATATGTGATCGTTTTGGGATCCAGTTGATCTGTGATGAAGTCATGACCGGTTTCGGTCGAACGGGCGCATGGTTTGCAGTCGATCATGAAGGTGTAAAGCCTGATCTACTGACCATGGCAAAAGGTTTAACTTCTGGATATGCTCCGCTCGGTGCGGTCGCAATCGCATCCCACATCGTCGATTACTTTGAGCAGCGTGTGTACCAGGGTGGATTGACGTACAATGGGCACCCTCTCGGGTTGGCTGCCGCGATCGCCAATATCCAGGTTTTGGAATCCGATCAACTCGTCGAGCGAGCAAGTTCGATGGGTGTGATCCTCACCGCTGGAATCAAAGAACTGGCCGAGGCACACTCGATCGTAGGAGCGGTTCGCAGCATCGGAATGATGGCGGCGCTGGACCTGGTTGACAAGCACGAAGCGGGTAGACCGTTGAGCAAATACGCGCAGCGCAGCGAGACGATCCTGGAGCTGCGGGATGAATGTCTCCGGAATGGACTTTACCTGCGCTCACACCAGAGCACCTTGCTCATTATGCCGCCGCTTATGATTGATGAGGATGATATGCGTGCTGGTCTTGAGATCTTGAGCACCTGTATCAGCCGGATCGAATCAAGATTGTAGATCAATACGCCAGTTCGCTGGGTGCAGAGGAGATCTGCTAGAATTTGACTGAACTGCGGAGGATGCACACTTACTTTGACCGCTGACCGCAACATCTGGCGTCCTGAAGTGAATGCGCCCAACGGGAGAGCAACATGAAACCAGTACCTCAAAAACCTGCTGCGGGGCAAGAGTCTGTCTGGGATTATCCCAGACCACCTCGTTTGGATCATTCGGGTGAGTTAGTCAAAGTCATTTATAAGGGCCAGACGATCGCCGAGACCAGCCGCAGCGTCCGCATACTTGAGACAAGCCTGGCACCTTCCTACTACATCCCGCCCGAGGATGTTAACTTTGAGAATCTAAAAAGACGCCAGCGGACGACGTGGTGCGAATGGAAGGGCCAGGCGCATTACTTTGATGTCGTCGTGGGAGAGGCGACCGCTGCGAACGCGGGTTGGGCTTACCCTGATCCCACTTCGCCATACGAGGAGATTAGAGACTACCTCTCCTTTTATCCTTCCAGGGTCGATTGCTTCGTAGATGGCGAAATGGCGGAACCGCAACCAGGCGGCTTCTATGGAGGTTGGGTCACATCAAAGGTTGTGGGGCCTTTTAAGGGCGAGCCGGGAACGGAGCGTTGGTGATCCCGTTAAGGGTTACTGCCAGGATAGAAAAGGTGCTGACTCAGGCTAGATCGTGCTCCTGCGCGTTTTTCTCCTGCAAAAACAAGCACTCAATACCTAGTCCTTGATCCCCGGCATCTGCATCTGCTGATGTTCCACTTTCATGCAGGCATCCATGACCACGTCGAGGCCTGCGTCTCTCGCGAGGGCGGCAGCCTCTTCATTCTTAATTCCCAACTGCATCCAGACAAATTGTGCGCCGATCTCAATCGCTTGTCGGACGATGGGTAGTATGAATTCAGGTCGCCTGAAGATGACCACGCCATCCACCGCATGCGGGATCGACAGCAGGTCAGGATAGGCTTTCTCCCCCAGGCTGATCTTCAGATTAGGGTTGACCGGGATGATACGGTAGCCGGCGCGCTGCAAATACGCCGGGACAGTGTAACCCGGCCTGCTAGGGTCGGCACTCAAGCCTACCACCGCGATGGTTCTGGCGGTTTTCAGGATCTTTGTCTTCAGCATTCGTTCAGAACTCATCTCATCCCTTGTTTCCATAGGAGTCTGCCAACGCCTCTCCCTTAGACCAAACGGGGAGGGTGTTTTACTTCATGCTTATTAAAGCGATAACCTTTCTGCGTCCCAAGACCAGTTTTCAGCTCAAGTTCAGCAGAGCCGCACCTGACGGGCTTTATCATCCATTTCCCGGATGGGATCATAATCGGCGTCCGTGACGGCAGCATAGCGAAGCGCCGCGTGGCGCTGCAAGATGCGCTTGCCTTCCGGGTCTTCGTGCATTTCTGTAAGAATCCGTCGGATGTCCGAGCGCAAATTAGATTCGACCTCCGATGTGACGATCCAGGGAGGCATCGGGCTCGGGCCGAGGCTATCGACGACACGCAGCTGTGAGCCGAGTTCAGGTTGATGCCTCAAGACGGTTTCGTATACGGTGGTGTCGATGACAGCGCCATCTACTGAACCCTGCATGATCATCTCAAGGGCAGTTTCGTGGCTTCCAGCCATCTGGGCACTAGCGAAGAAACCGTCCAACTCGCCCAGGTCGAAGAGGTGAGCTTTCAACACGTTGTAGCCCGAATGCGAGCGGGGTTCGTTATAAGCCCAGCGGGCACCTCTAAGATCCGCGAAGGTTTTCGCCG
>JASFUN010000276.1:0-3766 GCA_050050255.1 Anaerolineales bacterium
ACAGTTTCGAGCCCGGCGATTTTTCCGTGCCCTCTGATCGGTAGGCTTCCACGCCATTGGCGATGATCCATGTTGCCGTGCAAAGCGTCTCGACATTGTTGATTACTGTCGGTTTGCCGAAGAGCCCGTGGGTTGTAGGAAATGGCGGCTTTAAGCGTGGAAAACCGCGCTTGCCTTCGATCGATTCGAAAAGCGCGGTCTCCTCCCCGCAGATATACGCGCCGGCACCCGATCGGATTTCCACATCAAAAGAGAAGCCGCTGTCGAGGATGTTGTCACCCAGGTATCCAGAGGATTTTGCCCTTTCAATCGCTTCCGAGAGGATACGTCGAGCCCGGGGATACTCACCACGGATATAGATATACCCCTTGTGGGAACCGATCGAATATCCGCACAGCGTGATGCCTTCCAACAGCGAATACGGATCCCCTTCCATTAAGAGGCGATCTTTAAATGTGCCCGGCTCAGACTCATCGGCGTTGCAAACCACATAGCGCCTGTCGGCGGAGGTTGCGGCGGTGTATTCCCATTTCAAACCGGTTGGAAACGCAGCGCCACCACGGCCCACCAATCCAGATTGCTTGACCGCTTCGATAACCTCCTGGGGCTGCATGCCCTCCAGGGCACTCTTTAGAGCTTTAAAACCACCCTTCTCCACATAGGCCGACAGATCCGTCGCCTCCATCTCGCCACAGCGCGCCGTCAGCCAGCGCAGATCGCCGCCGACTAAGCCGAGCGGCGCTTCGGCTGGTGAAACAATCCAGGCCTCCGGTAGGTCGACATCGACCTGTGCAACCGGCGTAGCGCCGACAAGCGCTGCCGGTGCGTGATCGCATAACCCCAAACACTCGACCGCCTCCACCGTGTAACGTCCGTCCTCGGTGGTCTCCCCCGGCTCCACGTTCAGGTGATTACAGGCAGCCCTGAGGGCAGCACCGCCTCCCGCCATCGCGCACATCGGGCTGGTACAAACACGGACGAACTTCTCCCCGACCGGGCGGCGGTAAAGCATTGTGTAAAACTCGATCACACCATGAATTTCAGCCAGCGGCACCCTCAAGTCCTTGCTGATCTGCTCCACAAGATCCTCGGCCAGGTAGCCAAACTCCTCTTGAGCTTCCAGAAGGACCGGCATGAGCGCGCTTCTGCCACTGGATGCCTGTCTGGCGATGATTCTTTCCAGAGTTTCTTGGTCGAATGAAAGTGTTTTTGTCTTCATCGCATCTCCTAGCACAAAATACCGCCCGAGCTACTGATTCGCAACTGAAGATCATCACCGATTCATGCATTATGAATCGTGCGATGGAGCAGAATGCTCCCATTATATACCGCCGTCTGGTTGACCGCCTTGAGCCGCTAACATACAATCTGCCCCATGCCTCTTGAGCCAAACGACATACTTAACGGACGATACCGCATAGAAGGGCAGCTGGGCAAAGGCGGCATGGGTGCGGTCTACCTCGCCCACGACCTCACGCTCGACGTTGACGTCGCCGTTAAAGAAAATCTGAATCTGAACCCCGAATCGGAACGACAGTTTCGACGTGAGGCGCGACTGCTGGCCTCGCTTCGACACGCGAATCTCCCCCGCGTCACGGACCATTTCATCCTCGACGACCGGCAGTATCTGGTGATGGACTACGTCGCCGGCATTGACTTGCACACGCGCAGCATCGAGAAACCCCCATCGGTGGACGAGGTTATAAGCTGGTCTGACAGCATCTGCGATGCGCTTTTCTACCTGCACAGCCGCCAGCCGCCGGTGATCCACCGCGACATCAAGCCTGCCAACCTGAAACTTCAACCGGACGGCACGGTCGTGCTCGTGGACTTCGGTATCGCCAAGGAATCGGACAAGGCGATGACCACCACCGGTGCACGCGGGCTAACACCTGGCTTCTCACCTCCAGAACAGTATGGCGACCAGCGCACGGATGCGCGCAGCGACCAGTACGCGCTCGGCGCGACGGTCTATTCGCTGCTGACCAACCAACGCCCCGCCGATAGCATCCAGCGCATGCTTGGCAAGGAGACGCTTAAGCCGGCGCGGGAACTCAACCCGGCTGTACCCGAGCACGTAGACGCCGCACTGCAGCGCGCCCTCGCGCTGGACAAGGATCAGCGCTTTCCCAGCGTGGCGGAATTCCGAAAGGCGCTGCGCGGGGAATTGGCACTGGAGACCATCCAGGCCCCGGCTTTGCCACCTTCCGGAGCGACAGTCCCGGCGCGTAAGGGCGGCAAGCGGCTAATATGGATCGGCGGCATTGCAGCTGTCGTTCTGGCAGCCGTCGGTCTGGCGCTTGCTTTCAGCGGCGCAATCCCGGTCCTTCGCCCGGGAGCGTCCTCGACGCCGACCGCATCAGAGGCTCCAGTGGCAATGCTGCCCACAGGGACGACCCAGCCATCCCCATCTCCCGAAGAGTTCACACCAACGGCCTCTGCAACCCCGACGGCGACACCCACCCCTCCAGCCTCACCCACCTCTGCGCCTGTCACCCTGGGCGGCGCCTCGCGCATCGCTTTCGTCAGCGATCGTGAGGACGGCCGTACGCTGCAAATCTGGACGATGAACCCCGATGGCTCCGATGCACGGCAGTTGACCTTCGGACCAGGCGACAAATTACAACCGCGCTGGTCCCCCGACGGCAGCAAACTGCTGTACGTCGCTCCCGGTGGGCGGGATACGTATGGCAACGACCTCGGATTGGATCTCTTCGTGATTAATGCCAACCGCAGCGGCGAGCCTGTGAATCTGACCCAGAGCATAGGTGATGACTTCGATCCAGCCTGGTCGCTTGACGGCACACAGATTGCTTTTACCAGCACGCGCGTGAATGAGCTGCGCCAGGTCTTTCTCATCGGTGTCAGCTGCAGCCCAGCCCCGGAGACGTGCGTGATTACTGCTGAGCCGGATAATCTCACGGAGGGCTTCGCGGTTGAATACCAACCTGCGTGGTCGCCGGATGGGGACCAACTGGCCGTCATCGCATCGATCAACCAGGCGCCCGGTCGCATTTTCCTGCGCCCCGTACTGCGCGATGAAGATAAAACAGATGAACCGAACGAAGGTCAAGCTCGCATGTTCGATGTTCGCGATCGCATCATCGGAGCGGAAGAGCTAGGCTGGTCTCGTGACGGTGAATATCTGGTATTCAGCTGGATCATCAGCCGCGGTCAGCAGGAGATATACATCGCTTCCGTGTCCAACCCGGGATTGGACCCGATCAAACTAACAAACTCGCTGGGGAACAAAGAGCCATCGTTCTCCCCCGATGGGCAGTGGATCGCCTTCACCTCTACCCGCGACCAGAATCCTGAAATCTATGTCATGACGACCAATGGATCCGGTCAAAAGAATCTGACGAACGACCCGGGGCGTGACTTCCAGGCTGACTGGCTGCAATTTACGATCCCGTAGGCCTGCAGCCTGAATTAGACGACAAACTCCATGCAGATACTGACCGTCGATATTGGAACCGGCACGCAAGATCTATACCTGCTACGCACCGGGATGAGCCCCGAAAACGGGCTCAAGCTCGTCATGCCTTCGCCGACGTTGCTGATTCACGACCGCATCGCAGCCGCCACCGCTCGTCGACAGGATATCCTGCTCACAGGTGTGACCATGGGCGGAGGGCCCAGCCACTGGGCGGCTGAAGAACACATCCAGGCCGGATTGAAAGTCTATGCCACCCCCGCAGCAGCGCGCTCCTTCAACGACGATATCAAATTCTTACAGCGCGAGATGGGTATCATTCTCGTCGCA
>JASFUN010000277.1:0-3763 GCA_050050255.1 Anaerolineales bacterium
CATTTCATAATAGCCGGATTCTGCGCTATGCGAGCCGCCCCGACGAACTTCAATGAAGAGCCCACCCGGGCTTCGAGACCTTTCGATGCTGCCCGGGAGGGTTTTGTGCTCTCCGAGGGGGCTGCCTGTCTGATCCTCGAGAGGTTCGAGCACGCACGCGCGCGCGGAGCGCACATGTACGCGGAAATTAAGGGGTTTGCTTCTTCGAGTGACGCTTACCATATCGCAGCCCCGGATCCCTCCGGAGAAGGAGCTATCCGCACCATGAGGCTTGCAACCCAGGATGCTGGAATGAAACCGGATGATATCGATTACATCAACGCTCACGGCACCTCGACACCTGCCAACGATGCGACCGAGACGCTCGCCATCAAGAAGTTTTTTGGCGAACGAGCCTATCAGATTCCGATTTCTTCGACGAAATCGATGATCGGGCACGCAATGGGAGCCTCAGGTGCGATCGAGGCGATCGCCTCAATCCTCACCATTCAGAACGATATGATCCATCCAACGATCAATTACGAAACCCCGGACCCCGAACTGGATCTAGATTACGTTCCCAATAAAAGCCGGGCTGCCCGGGTGGACAACATCCTCTCGAATTCGTTTGGGCTGGGCGGTCAGAATGCCTGCCTGGTCATCAGCAGAGTGGAGTAGCACGTGCGCCAATATTCAAACCAAAAGCTTATCAAACGCAACGGGCGCATCGGCCGCGCCTTGATGTACCTTGGTCTGGGGTTGACCGTCGCGGCGGCGGTGGTCGTCTTTCGCGAGCCGAATTTCATCCTGCCGGCCTTGATCCTCATGTTGGTCGGCGGGCTGTTCTCACAGATCGGTACCGCGCTTGTAAACCGCTTTGGCCGGGAACCACGTATGGACCAGATCATCGACGCCTCGCTCAAGGGGTTGGATGACCGCTACGCTGTTTTCCATTACCTTCTTGGCAGTGACCATGCCCTGATCACGCCAGATGGGATATTTGCGGTGATACCGCGCTGGGAGAAAGGGGACGTCTCCTACGAGGCCGGCACGTGGCTGCACAAAAAACCGAAGGGAAGATTGACGCTCATCAACCGGCCGCGAACATTGCGCGGAATCGAGAAAGAAGCACAGCGAGAGGCGCAATCGCTTGAGCGCAGCCTCGAAAGAAAGCTCAAAACTACAGAGGATCTGACCATCAAACCGCTGCTCGTTTTTATCGCTGAAGGCGCCAATTTGGACCTCGAAGAAGCACCGCTCCTAGCCACACACCGCAAGAAACTGAAGGACACCCTTCGGAGCCTTGAACATGGCAAGTCCCTGGGCCAGAAAGGTATCCAACGCCTGGCGGAGGCGGTAGGAGCCTAAACCTACGTGAAACGCAAAATGCCCGGGCTTTTAGCCCGGGCATTGTTATTCGACCAGATGCAGAGATCGGATCAGCTGTTTAGAAATTCCTCAAGTGCTTCCTTGGAGATCCGGAACGCATTACCAATTTTCTTCGCCTTCAACTGGCCACCTTCGATCGCAGCGACGACGTCTTCCTCTGCCACCTTCAGGTAGCTAGCAGCCTCGCTGGGCGTCATCACATCCGGAACAGCAGGAATTTTTCCACCCTCTCCAGGCTCTCCCACTTTGCGCAGCGAACCGGCGATTGCATCCCCGATGCCCATTCCGGCGCCGATCCCGGCTGTCAGGCCGGCACCTCCGGACGGGTTCTGGGCAGCATCTCGCATGGCATCAGCAGCCTGCAGTTGTGTGTAGGTCGTCATGTCCAGCATACCCATCGCCCGAAGTTCTTCTGCCGATTTGTCGGAAGGTTTCAGGTTCTCAATGTAGAAGGATTTAAGTGTTAAACCAACCGCTTTGAAATCGTCTTGAGCCTTTGCCCTCACAGCGGAGCCCATTTCCTCAACCAGTGAGATCAGCTCAGGAACCGTGCTTGCTTCGGTTGTCTCACCAAGCAGATCCGAAAGCTTGGACAGCAGCATCGATCGCAAACGAGACTGGATATCCCTGGTGGAATACTCGCCAGTGACCCCAACTATCTGCGTCACGAACTGCTGCGGGTCAGCGACCTGGAAGCTGTATGAGCCAAAACCCTGCAAAAGTGCGACGCCAAGTCCCATACCCGGGTTTCTAACCAGAATTGGCTGTGGTGTGCCCCACTTCTGATCGGCGAACTCGCGCATCGATACGAAGAAGACCTCCGCGGTGAACGGGGATCGATCGCTAAACGCCTTTCCGATGAGATCAATGAGCAGGGGTATGTTCGCCGTGGTTATCGTATGCCTTCCAGGTCCAAATACGTCCAGTGCCTTACCGTCTCGATAGAACACGGCGTTTTGGGATTCGCGCACGATCACCTGGCTGCCGATACGGAAATCTCCTGCTGTTTCCTCAGGGAAACGATGGACGATCTCTTCCCGCATCTCGTTGGGGTATTCAACGACATCAAATATTCTTGCCATCATCTTGCCTCCTCTTTCGAGTCAACTACACCTCGGTGGAAAGGATAACTTCTTTCCGCTGGTCGAAAATATCTATTGCTTCCTGACTGATGGTTCTCAGATGCCGGAGCGCTGCTGGCAGGCCATCGCTGCCAATAGAAGCTTCGATGTTATCTATTGCGCGCTTGACCTCATCGACCTTATCCAGTAAAGCGACGTCAAAAGCATACAACTTCTCAAGTTCATCCGATTTCACTCTCACGGCATCAAAAAAGCCGGCGTAGCCATACGCTGCAGTCTTCAGCCGGTCAGCGAACTGGCGCAATTTGATCGCTCCTGCCTCAAGATCATCGACGAGCTCAAGCTTGCCTTCTGAAACCATGTCACGCTGAATCTCCGAGATGCGCGACCATTGCTTTTCAATCCGTTGAGCAATCCCCTCGCGAAGGATTTTATCGGCGTCTCGCCGGTTCTCCCGGTCGACATAACCCAGGAAACCCGCAACCGTGTTCTTGATCTTCCCAATTAGATCTTTACCCTCTGTGATCTTATCAAGTGGATCTTCCATTGGACATGCTCCTGTATTCCTAATCTAGATTAACCTTCTCAGTGCCGATTATAGCCAGTTGCACATGCGCGTACAACCAAACGGCTGACGAAATGCTGACAGCACACGAGCGACTCGGGGGAAGTTCAAAGTATAATCAAAATATAATTGATAAGCTAACAATATGAAGGAAAGGCTCCTAATGACAATCATTGATGAACTAATTCGCATCTCGAAACCCCTCGGTGAAGCGATCGATATCAGCGATGGCCCAACGGTCTCTGTTAGAGATAAGCAAGTCGTCAGCGACAAGATTGGCACGATCGTCCGCACCGCTGTTTTTGGCAGCGAGCGCGAACGGGGACTTGCCCGGTGGCTCATCCGTTCAATCGCTCAGAATATCGGCGTCATCCCAGCCTCAATCCATGATTTCTATCTGGCGCGTGGACGGGGTGAAACCCCTGATGACTTCACCGTCCCAGCGATGAACTTACGAGCTTTATCCTTTACCGCTGCAAGAGCCGTTTTCCGCGCAGCTATGCAGTTTAACGCCGCTGCGATGATCTTTGAAATCGCTCGCTCTGAGATGGGCTACACGGATCAGCGCCCTACAGAGTACGCCAGCAATATCCTGGCTGCGGGGATTGCCGAGGGTTACCGCGGTCCGGTTTTCATCCAGGGAGATCATTTCCAGATCAGCCACAAACGCTACGAGAAGGATCCAGAAACTGAGCTCGAAGCCGTCCGAAGCTTGTCGATGGAATCAATGGCGGCTGGATTCTTCAAC
>JASFUN010000278.1:0-3758 GCA_050050255.1 Anaerolineales bacterium
GTTGGCGGACAGGTTTGGCGATCCTGGTGTCAATCACGCGTTCTTACGCTCAGCGGCGGCTGCCTTTGCGATTATCGGCCACTGTTGGCCGGTTCTGGCTCGATTTCGTGGCGGCATGGGCATGGCTACAGCTGGAGGCGCGCTGCTCTACCTCTGGCCGCTCGGGTTTGTCCTGGGTGTTGGGCTCGCGGCAGCCGCGCAGCTGATCGTACGACACTCGGCGCGCGGCAACATCCTGACCGGCCTGCTGATGGCCCCGCTATGGGCGCTTTTTGGCGCCGACTGGTCGCGCCTCGGGGTTGCGCTTGCAGCGGGGATAATCGTCGCCATACGGGCAGCCTCTGATTGGAAAAGAGAATATCGCGAGCTGTGGTTTGATCGCGAATTGTAGAGCCCGCGAGGCTTGTGGAACCAGGTCTGTCCCCTAGGGCCCAGGCGTCAGGGTCGGCGTAACCGTCGGCGTTGGCGTGGTTGAAGGCGTGGATGAGGCCTCGGGCGTATCCGTTTGCGTTGGTGTGGGTGTGGTCGTGGTCGTTGCCGTCGGGGTGGGCGTCGGCGTTGGCAGGAGGAGGTTGAGGTGTAGTTCAACAATCGCATTGCCGCCGCGCTTGCTGCGCACTGCCAGACGCAGCGTCACCGGGCCGTTCGGCAGTCCGGAGACATCCCATTCGATCAACTTTCCTGCATCACGCAGCGCATTCTCTCTGTGTGCGATGTCAGGCCAATGAGTTGGCCGTTCACCGAGGCCATACTCCAGGACCCAATCTTTGAAGTCGCTGGTACCTGCGGCTTTTCCGAATATGGACAGCGGGCTTGAAGTAACGCTGGAGCCTTCCGCTGGGCTCGTAAACTGGATGATCGGTCTGGGGCTGTCGGCAGTGCAGGTTTCGTCGGGGATGAAAAAAAGTGGGTCTTCCTCAAATCCCATCTCTTCAGCCCAGTCCTGACCAGCTGGATCTTCCTGAAGCCAGTCACGCGCCCAGGGGTCGTCCACGTTCAAACCCAATTTTTTATCGACATAGTCACTGCACTCGGCTGAAGCCAGCAGAAGCGAGTAGGTGTCGATCCAGGCCTCTTTCCAGAGATCCTCTTCGGGCGGGCGTGGCGGCTGATCGCTGGCGAAGATTTCGGTCTTCTGCTCAGGACACCATTCTGAAGGCTGGGCTCCCGAGACAGCGCAGATAACCCGGTCGATGATGCCCGCCGGCCGCGCGAAGGCGGTGTTTCGCTCGCCAGAAAGACGCTTATTGGCGAACTGCATGAACTCGTTCCAGATCGGTGCGGCACCACTGAGGCCGGAGGTGTTGACCATGGGGCTGTAATCGGCGTTGCCCACCCAGACGCCAACCGCGATGTCGGGTGTGTAGCCGAGCGTCCAATTATCCCGGAAGTCGTTGGTCGTGCCTGTTTTTGCCGCAGCCGGGAATGGCAGTTGCAGAGCAGAATTCGGGCCGAATGCCGGGGTACGAGCGGCGTTATCGCTCAAGATACTCGTAATCAGGTAGGCGTGTTCAGGGCTGATCAACTGCTCGCCGGAGGGGGCTTCATACTGGTAAACCACGGCCCCATCAGTATCCTCGATGCGCAAAATGCCGGTCGGCGGTACCTGGACGCCGCCGTTTGCGAAGGTAGCATAGACCTCTGTCAGATCAAACAGTGTAACATCACCACCTCCCAGCGTGAGCGAAAGACCATAGTCGTTGCGCGTGAGTGTGGAGATCCCGACCCTGCGGGCGAACGCAAGGAATCCTTCCTCCTCGGGTGTGTCCGGGTTGTCGTAGATACCTACGAAGTCGAGTGTCTTCACCGCCGGGATGTTGTATGAGTTCGCCAGGGCAGTGCGGACGGTCACGGGCCCGTGAAAACGGTCGTCGTAGTTAATCGGTTTATAGGCTGGTCGGGGGTCGTCCGGGTTGCCGGAAGGCGGAAACTCGGAGGGGACGTCCCAGATCAGCGTCCCGGGGGTCCAGCCTTTCTCAAACGCAGCCGTGTAGGTGAGCGGCTTGATTGAAGAACCTGGTTGACGCGGCTGGACCGACATGTTGATCTGTCCGTCGATTTGCTCATCGTTGAAATCAGCTGACCCGACCATCGCGAGGATTTCCCCGTTGTTCGGGTTGATGGCGATCAGAGCGCCGTTGCTGGCGTTCTTGTCAGCTAGCGCCTCAACCTGCTCGCGGACAATCTGCTGTGCGCGCGCCTGGAGGGTCGGGTCTAAAGTGGTGTAGACGGTGAAGCCTGAGCGGTAGATCGTCTGGGGATCGTAGAGCCCCTCCAGTACGCCGCGTATGTAAGTCACCCAGTGAGGAAAACGCATCTGGAAGTCAGGCGGCTGAAATTCGTAGTTTGTAATTTCTGCGGCAGCGGCGCCGGCTTCCTCAGGGGTCACGCAAATTGGCTGCTGGCTGTTGCTGACGTAAATGCAGCCCTGTTCCTCGCTCGTCTTGACCATCAGGGCGAGCACCTGGCGATGCCGGGCGAGCGTCGCGTCGGGGTTGGTATAGATGTTGTAGACAGAGGGTGCCTGAACAATTCCAGCTAGAAATGAGGCCTGGGCCAGCGTCAGCTTATCAGCTGTGGTGTCGAAGTATGTCTCAGCAGCCGCCTCGACACCATAGGCCAGGTTTCCAAAGTTATGTTGGTTGAGATAGAGTTCCAGAATTTCGTCTTTGGAATAACGGCGGGTGATCTCAGCCGCGAGCATGATCTCGCGCGTCTTGCGGCGCGCGGTGCGTCGGGCAACCTCCTCCGGCGAGAGCAGCAGGTTGCGCGCGACCTGCTGGGTGATCGTCGAAGCCCCGGAGACGATCTCGCCCTGCGTGTAGTTCTGCCAGAGCGCACGAAACATGGCCGCCAGATCGAAGCCGGGATGTGAATAGAACTGACTGTCCTCTGTGGATAGGATCGCCGCGACCATGTAAGGTGATATTTCATCGAGCGATACATAGGTGCGTCGACCGGCTTGTGGGTCGAGGATTTCATACAGCAGATTGCCCTCGCGATCGAGGATGCGCGTCGTTTCAAACTGGGCGGCATGTTCCTGCAGATCTTCCACTGGAGGCAGCGAGGAAGCCAGAGCGGCATATTGATAGAGACCAAATGAGAGCACGCTGATCAACAGCGCTGCCAGGATGAACATGCCCAGGATTGCCATGCGGAGCATGCAGCCTCCGCAACCGATCCTGGTGATGAAGCCGGGTTTGGGCTTCCGTTCCGGCGTTGGCTGATTGTAGGCGGCCGGGGCTACCTGGGTGGCGTCGATGTCATTTTCTGGAACCCGTTCAAGCAGGGAGGCGGCTTCCTGTGCGTCTGGACCTGGTTGCTCTGGCTTCCTGCTTTGGGCAGGCGGCGTAACTTCGCCTTCAGCGGGCATGTCCTGCGAAACTGGTTGGGGTTCGGAATCAGATTCGGCCGGGAATTCGTCGGCCATCCAGCCACCCGTCTTTTCGGGCAGGCCGGTTGGGTGTCGATCGGCTATCTCGCGGGGCAGATCGTCTTCGGAAGGTTCACTTTCCTCTTGGCTTTGCAGGAGACGCTTGAGCCTATCCCCCGGGTCTTCTTGCGAAGCTGCGTTGTTCAATCCTGGAGAATCCTGCTTGAAGACATCCGAAGATTCCGGGCTGTCCGATCTATCGTCTTCCGACGTATGTCGGTCAGGATCCTCATTGAAATCCGTCATGGGCAGGGATTATAGCATGCAGGACGATCGCTGGCCTGGAGGGGCTAACCCCCTTCCCCCTCTTCTGTTTTGCTCTTCA
>JASFUN010000279.1:0-3719 GCA_050050255.1 Anaerolineales bacterium
AAGGTCTCGGTGAAAGTCATCGGCCTTGGCGGCGGAGGTTCGAACGCCGTTAACCGCATGATCCAACTGGGGCTCTCAGGCGTTGAATTCATCGCTGCGAACACCGATCGACAGGCACTCGCATCCAGCCTGGCCGAAGTCAAGCTCCAGCTCGGCCCGCGTGTCACCCGTGGTCTCGGTGCTGGTGGAGATCCGCGCGCCGGAATGGCTGCTGCGATGGAAAGCAGCCGCGAGATCGCCGCCGCCCTGGCCGGCGCAGACATGGTGTTCATCACTGCTGGCATGGGTGGTGGCACAGGCACCGGTGCCGCACCTGTTGCCGCTGAGATCGCCAAGGAGTTGGGAGCTGTGGTCGTCGCGGTGGTAACGATGCCATTCACCTTTGAAATGACCCGACGGGCCAAGAACGCCCTCGAAGGGATCCGCAAGCTTCAGCCGCACACGCATACCCTGATCACCGTACCCAATGACCGCCTGCTTCAGATCGTACCTGAAGACCTGAGCCTGGAAATTGCATTCCGGTTGGCAGATGACGTGCTGCGGCAAGGCGTGCAGGGGATCGCGGAACTCGTAACCCAGCCTGGTATGATCAATGTCGACTTCGCACACGTCCGTGAACTTATGATCCACGGAGGCGGAGCATACATGGCAATTGGCCTGGGCAAAGGCCCTAACAAGGCAGCAGATGCCATCCATCAGGCGCTTCATCACCCACTGCTTGAGCTTGACCATCCAGAACAGGCATCCGGCGTGCTCATCCACTTCACGGGTGGCGAAGACATGACATTATTCGAGATCGGCGAAGCCGTGACTAGCCTGCGGGAGAACCTGGCACCGGACGCGGAAGTCATCCTGGGCGCCACAACTGACACCTCGATGAACGCACGCGCGCAGGCCATCATAATATTTACGGGGGTTGGTGGGCGTCCGATGCGAACACCCGCTCGTGCCAGCGCGCTGGAGATCGAAGAGCCTGAAAAGGCTGCAGCGGCAGAAGTGCTTGATGAAGATCTTGACTTGCCGACGTTCCTGAGACGCCGAGTAGAGATGGGACAGAGTAATTAAGATGGCCGACAAAGATATCGTTCGATCCGTTTCACGTGAAGTCACACGGAAATTCCCCGAGATGGCAGGGGTTAAGCCCACGCTGAAGAAACAGAAATCGAAAAATGGGGATCTGGCACAGATCTTGCTAACTTACAAGGGTAAGGTTGTTCTGCCCGGTGGAAAAACGATGAAAAGGATCGTACGGGTCGTGGCTAATGAACGTGGCCAAATTCAAAAAATCAGCACTTCAAAGTAGGTAGGATGATGAATAACACAGCTTTATCCCTCAACCAATACATCAGATTGACCTTCTGGCGCCTCATCGCCTGGGGCACCGGAAAAGCAGTTAAGAACCAAAAAATCGTTGAGCGTGCGCTCTGGGTCACACCCATCGCTGCCGCCGCCTTGCTGGCCTACCTGCTAGGTCGAATATTCGGCACAATTCTGCTGTGGGGTTTTGCCTGATCGCTACACTTGCCTTTGATTGCAGAGCGATTGCGCCCGGAGTACAATCCGGGCGCATTTGTTTAATTACACATCGGCAGAGGTTATGACACGGAGCCGGTCACCTTTCATCTATATCCTGCTCGTTGCCATCGTCTGCTTCGCTGCCGGTGTGGCCAGCGTTCTGCTGCGCGACGATATCATCCAGACTCAGCCCTCCGCAACGAGCACATCTTCAAATGGTACGACCTCCGAAACCGGCATTTCAACGCCGTCAGCTCGCCAGATTAGCATCATCCTTTTTGGCGTAGATGATCTTTCCGGGGATAAGCCCGAACTTCAGGCAATCTGGTTTGCCAGCTTCGAACCTCCAAGCAAGTCTATACATCTGCTGGGTATTTCCGTCGATGCAGATGTCGGGGATGGAAAAGGAAACTTCCAAGATCGCTTTACGCTCTTCGAGCCCCCTGATTATGGTGCGGATTTCTTGACCTCGCTGGCTAGCGTCGCGCCGTACCCAGTCCAGGGTTTTATCGTCCTCGATGAAGAGGGATTCGCCAGGCTGATCGATTATGTCGGCGGGGTTACGCTCGACGACCAGGAATTGAGCGGCAGCGCTGCAGTCGGGGCGCTCTCGCTGCTCCACGAGCAGCCGCTTGCTTCGCTTCGCATGCAGGCCAGGCTGGTCAGCTCCTTGACTGAGAATGCTGCATCCATTGGCAGCACACCGGAGCTGACGCCGCTCACATCCCTGGTGCCCGTCCACGCTTACACCTCCCCTTCCCCTTACCAGCTCGCATCCTTGGGCAGCCAACTGCTTCCCCTTGACCCGGCTATGGTGACCATCGAAATCCAACCGTCATATCCGTAGCAGAAATCCAGGATCAGATCCTGCAATCAACGCTAATCGTCGCGAACTGCCCTTCCAAGGCGCTTGCATTACAGCCATTCTTTCGATATCTTATACATTCAGGCCCACAAGGTCCCTGACAAAAAAATATTGAGTTCCTGCAATATCATCGTGGCAATAAGGAGGTGTGGAAGACAGATTTCTGAGACCTATTCTCATACTGCCGATTCAAAACTCCATGAGGAGGAGGATTAAGATGAAGAGATTTACTTTTATGTGGCTTGTCGTCATTGCCGCGCTCCTTTTAGGAGCATGCGCACAGGCGACACCGGAAGCAACCCAGGAAGCTCCTGCCCCCGCAGAACCCTCAGGTCTACCTGATCTGGGCGGACGCGAGGTCTCGATCGCGATGGAGAACGCCTATCTACCTTTCAACTACATCGACCCAGATACAGGCGAACCAGGCGGTTGGGACTATGAGGTCTGGGATGAGATCTGCCGCCTGATCAACTGCACCCCCAACTACGTCGAAGCCGCGTGGGAAGGCATGATCCAGGCGGTCGCCGATGGTCAGTTTGACGCCGCCGCCGACGGCATCACGATCACCCCCGACCGCGCCGAGATCGTAGACTTCTCCGATGGTTACATCAACATCGAGCAGCGCCTTCTGGTGCGCATCGATGAAGACCGCATCGAGAGCATCCAGGACATCGTCGATAACGAAGATCTGAAGCTCGGCACGCAGACCGGGACGACTAACTACGAGACAGCTACACAGT
This sequence comes from Anaerolineales bacterium, assembly GCA_050050255.1. Lineage (GTDB taxonomy): Bacteria > Chloroflexota > Anaerolineae > Anaerolineales > E44-bin32 > E44-bin32. The sequence continues at coordinate 3,121 of JASFUN010000279.1, forward strand.
ACCTGCCGGAAGACCGCATCTCAGCCTTTGAGCAATTCCCGTTCGCCGTACAGGCGCTCATCGGTGGCGATATCGATGCTGTGATCATCGATGAGGTCGCCGGCCAGGGTTACCTGGGCGAGAACGCCGACGCCCTGAAACTGGTTGGACCATCGCTTTCCAGCGACCAGCTCGGTTTTATCTATCCGCAGGGTTCTGACCTTGTGGAACCGGTAAACGCTGCCCTTCAGGAGCTGAAAGACAACGGTTTCCTGCAAGCAGTTAATGCTAAGTACTTCGGTCCGGATTTCGATGTTACATACGACGACCTCTTCCCACCCGAAGAAGAGGAAGGCGCTATGCCAGACCTCGGTGGACAGGAAGTATCGATCGCGATGGAGAACGCTTACCTGCCTTTCAACTACATCGACCCCGAAACCGGCGAACCAGGCGGTTGGGACTATGAGGTCTGGGATGAGATTTGCAGCCTGATCAACTGCACCCCCAACTACGTTGAAGCCGCGTGGGAAGGCATGATCCAGGCTGTCGCCGATGGCCAGTTTGACGCCGCAGCCGACGGCATCACCATCACCCCGGACCGCGCCGAAATCGTGGATTTC
>JASFUN010000280.1:0-3718 GCA_050050255.1 Anaerolineales bacterium
GAGGGCGATCCTGTCGGGTCCACAAGGCTGCAGGCAAGCGTCCTCGAGGGGATGATTCCCCAGGTTGCCAAGCTCGGTACGAACCCGGATCTCCAGGCCTTACTCGCCCTGGAAGACAGCCACGCAGTGCTCTCAACCAGCACTACCCAGTTTGCAATTTTGCTTGGCCATTTGCTGCCTCTGCAAGCCGAAAAGGTCGAAATCCAGGTGATCCTCGAACCGATCCCGTGATTCCCTAAAATACTTTACATAACCAACAGTTTTATGTGTAAAACAGGGTGCTCCCAGAGATGCCCCGATCGTGCTTGCGAGGTATAATTAGGGGGTGGCCCGCGTAGCGCGGGCTTTCACTTGAAGTGACCCATTTTAGAAACCGAAGTGAGAGCTGATTCCGTATGGAAATAGGGACAATACGTCAGGTTGACATCGACGATCAGATGCGGGGAGCCTACCTCGATTACGCCATGAGCGTGATCGTGGCGCGTGCGCTTCCGGATGCACGCGACGGCCTCAAACCGGTGCACCGCCGCATTCTATACGCCATGCATCAGATGGGCATCCGACCCAATTCCGCCTACCGGAAATCTGCACGAATCGTGGGCGAGGTGTTGGGCAAGTACCACCCACACAGCGATGCGGCTGTCTATGATGCCATGGCGCGCATGGCGCAGTGGTTCTCAATGCGCTATGAGCTTGTGGACGGCCAGGGAAATTTCGGATCGATTGATGGGGACCCTCCGGCGGCGATGCGCTACACCGAAGCGCGCATGGGAGCACTCGCTTCCGAACTGCTCGTCGATATCGAGAAAGACACCGTCGACTTCGTCGACAATTTTGACGGGTCCGAAGAAGAGCCGGTTGTGCTGCCGGGCCGGCTGCCCAACCTGCTCCTCAACGGCTCATCCGGCATCGCCGTCGGTATGGCCACAAACATCCCGCCCCACAATTTGACGGAGCTCGCCAGTGCGATTCATTTCATAGTCGACAATTACGACCGCGTTGATGAAATCGCATTTGATGAATTGATGTCGTTTATCCCCGGGCCAGACTTTCCCACCGGCGGGATCATCGTGGGTATCGAAGGCGTAAAACAGGCGTACAGCACTGGGAAAGGGCGCATCGTGGTGCGGGGCGTAGCCAATATCGAGGAGATGGGATCCAACCGCTACCGCATAGTCGTGACCGAGATCCCGTATCAAGTCAACAAATCCACGCTAATCGAGCGCATCGCTGAACTGGTTCGTGATGACCGCCTGTCGGATATATCCGATCTGCGCGATGAATCCGATCGGCGCGGCTTGAGCATGGTAATCGAACTCAAGCGTGGTTCTCAACCGAAGAAAGTGCTCTATCAGCTGTACAAATACACACAGCTGCAGACCACCTTTGGCGTCCAGCTGCTCGCATTGGTGGACAATGAACCGCGCATGCTTTCGTTGAAGCGCGCCCTGCTGGCCTACATTGAACACCGCCGCAACGTCATCGTCCGTCGGTCGCAGCACGATCTCGACAAAGCGCGCCGACGGGCACACGTGCTTGAAGGGCTTCTCATCGCACTTGCGAACCTGGATGATGTCATCCAGACCATCCGAGAATCACCGGATGCGGACGTCGCTAAAGAACGCTTAATGGAGCGCTTCGAGCTTTCTGACGTGCAGTCTCAGGCGATCCTGGACATGCAGCTGCGCAGGCTGGCCGCGCTGGAGCGTCAGAAGATTGAGGATGAGCACAAGGACATCCTGACGCGGATCGATTACCTGGAAGACCTGTTAGCGCACCCGAAGAAGATCCTGGCCTTGATCCAGGATGACGTCGATGAGCTTGCAGAGAAGTTCGGAGACGAGCGCCGCACGCGCATCGCCCCGGACGCGAGCGAAGAGATCAATGAAGAGGATCTGGTCGCTGACGAAGCTGTCCTCATCAGCATCACCCAGCAGGGTTATGTGAAGCGCGTGACCGCCAAATCTTACCGCCGGCAGGGGCGTGGGGGGCGCGGCGTCCAGGGTCATTCGGTGAAGGATGAAGATGAGATCATGATGCTCATCCCGGCGCGCTCGCTCGACACGGTGATGTTCTTTACCGACAAAGGGAAGGTCTACTCGGAACGGGTGTACCAGATCCCGGATGCTGACCGGACGGCGCGCGGCATACCGATGGTGAACATCCTGGCGATGAACGTCCAGGAGCGCGTCACCGCAGCGGTTGTCGTGAAAGACTTCAAGGAAGCGCAATACTGCACGATGGCCACGCGCAACGGGAAGATCAAGCGCGTCGAGCTTTCCGAGTTCGCATCCGTGCGCCCTTCAGGGTTGATCGCTATCGGGTTAGAGGATGATGATGTGCTCGGGTGGGTGCGTCTGACCAGCGGCGATGACGATCTCATCGTGGTCACCGAACAGGGCCAGGCTGTGCGTTTCCACGAAAACCAGGTTCGATCGATGGGCCGGCCAGCGATGGGCGTAAAAGCTGCCAGGCTGCGCAAAGGCGATTACATCGCCGGCATGAACGTCGTTGAGCCCGGCGAAGATCTGTTGGTCGTGACCGAGAAGGGTTATGGGAAGCGCACGCCGCTAGAGGAGTACCCAACCCAGAACCGGGGCGGCTTAGGGGTCATAACGTTGAGCCGCAAGAAGCGCAGCGTCACCGGGAAAATCGCCTCCGCACGCGTGGTCAACGCGGAGGATGATCTAACGATCATCTCCAGCGGCGGCATCGTCCTGCGGACCAAGGTCAAACAGATCAGCCAGGCCAGCCGCGCAACGATGGGTGTGCGGGTCGTGGATTTGAAAAAGGGTGAGACAGTCGCGGCGGTTGCGAAACTGTCTGCCAAAGACCTCAAGGAAGTCGGGGTGGAGGAATCACCCGAGAAGCAATAGGCTCACTAACGATAAGCAAAACGGGCGCATTCTACGGCGCCCGTTTTGCTTATCTCGATTTGATTTTCTGGAGACGGTTCGTCTTCCAGCGAGCTTGCGCGATCTCGCCCGCGGGCATGTTCAAGAGGCTAAGGGCGTTCTCGAGCCCATCACGCTCACTGGATGTAAAGTAACGGATCTGGGCCGCCATTCCTTCCTCGGACAGAGCATGCCGTTCGGCCAGCAACTGTTGAGTGCGCCTGGCGATCGCCGGTGAGGGATCAATCACCTGGACTTGCTCACCGCTGAGGCTGCGGATAGCTGGTAGCACGAATGGAAAGTGAGTACAGCCCAGGACGAGCGTGTCAGCACCGCGCTCCAGCAGTGGTTCGAGCCCCATTTTAAGGATATGTTGAACCTCGGGGCTATCCAGGTCACCTGACTCGATATGCTCGACCAGGCCCGGCAAGGTTGATTGAAGGACCTGGATCCCATCGGCGTAGCGATCCACGACCGAAGCAAATAGTTCACCCTGAAAGGTCGCCGGCGTGGCGAGCACGCCCACGACCCCGCTGCTGGTGCTCTCGGCGGCAGGCTTGACCGCCGGTTCCATACCAACGAACGGTAATTCGGGGTAGACCGCTCTCAGATAATGCAGGCTGGCAGCCGAGGCAGTGTTGCAGGCCAACACGATCACCTTGGCATCCAGATCGCTTAGAAAGCGGGTGATTTCCTCCGAGAGCTGGCGTACCTGATCAAGGGATCGAGACCCATAAGGTACGTGGGCTTGATCTGCAAAATAGACGACATCTTCATGGGGGAGCAGGCTGTGGATCTCCTTAAGGATTGAGAGCCCCCCGATC
>JASFUN010000281.1:0-3714 GCA_050050255.1 Anaerolineales bacterium
ATCCTCGGTCACACGGTCCCAGGGCAGCGAAGCCATCCAATCCAGGTACGTCCTGATCACGCCGTATTCCGCAGCTGCCGTGGGGAGCTTGGCGAGGCGATCTAGCTCGCGCCGGGCCTGCTTATCCGCCTCTTCCGGCATATTGGCTTCTTCGATGCGTTTGCGGAATTCCTCGATCTCGACTGTCTGCTCGTCCCCCTCCCCCAATTCACGCTGGATCGCTTTTAACTGTTCGCGCAAGAAGTAGTCTCGCTGAACTTTATCTATCTCGGTGCGTGCTTCCTGCTGAATCTGCTGGCCCAGGGAGAGCACTTCGACCTCATGGCTGAGCAGCCCGTTCAGAACCTGCAGTTTTTCGTTAGTCGATTCGAGTTCAAGAATTCGCTGCCCCTCTTCAAGATCCATGCGCTGGTAGTTCGCCACTGTGTAAGCCACATGCAAAGGGTCGTCAAGGAGCAGCACCCCACCGACGATCTCCTTGGGCAGGGTCGGGGCGAGATCCGCAATTTGCTGGAAGAGGTCTTTCGCCGCATGCATCTGGGCTTCGACCTCGACACCCTGCTCGACAGCCTCTGGTGCGAGATGGATATTTGCCTCGAGGTACGGTTCGAGCGCGGTGAATTCTCCAAGCTTGAAACGCGCAATTCCGCGCGCGATCAATCGGATGGTGCCGTCTGGCGCTCGGAGCAGCCGCTGGATGGATGCCACTGTCCCGTATTCATAGAGATCCTCAGGGCCGGGCAGTTCCAAATCTGGATTTTTAGAGGCGACGAGACCGATCATTCGATGACTGGTTGCGACGTCATCGACGAGCCTGATTGAACGTGGCTGCCCTATGGTAAGCGGCATCGCCGTGTGAGGGTAAACCACGACGCCGCGCAGGGGTAAGATTGGAAGCTCATCCGGGATCTCCAGCGCGTCGATCTCTGGAGCATCGCCGACAAGCTCTTCTTCGGTTGACTCATCGTCCTGAACAAATATTTTAGAGGTTGATTCTTCCATGCTTCTTCTCGATGCTAATCAATACAAATCCCACGGACGCTGATGCTCTTGGGCATGAAACGCATCAGGTTCGATGGGTTCGTGTAGTAGGGTAGCCACCACATCCGCTGCGGCTACCCTGTTATCTCAATCTTCTTCGGACTTGTCTTCGGGAGGACCACGCGAAGAAAGCCATCGCTGTAGGTGGCTTCGATCGCGGCGACGTCGATCTTATGAGGCATATGAATATCGGATTCAAAATCACCGTAATCGATTTCCATCTGATGATAGACCTTGCGAACATTGGAATCAGGCCGGTGACCCCGGATCGAAAGTATCTTGTTGTCAAAGGTAACAGAGAAATCCATTCCGCGCATGCCGGCGACCTCAACAATCACCAGAAACGCTTCGTCTGTCTCCAGGACATCTGTCGGCGGGCGCCAGGCATGCGATCGCTTTGCCGAGCGCCAACCCAGCCCACGGATAGGACCAGATCCCCACGGATCATCTTCACTGTTCGATCGCAAGCGGATGCGTAGTTCTTTTGACTTTTCTGGGTACATCCAAAACAACCCTTTTGATGCTTAATTTTCTTAACATTCGAATTCTACCACAGGGACCATAAACACAATATTAGCAGGGTGACAGCGTGAATCAGCCCGGGACTGAACTTGGATTGATCTCTAACCTGCTGTAAAATGCTGCACATACCGTGCCGATCCTTGCTGGTTTCGGTTCAGGAGCTAGTGATGAATCCCAAAGATATCCTTACCAGTGTTGAACTATTCGAAGGCTTAGATCCTGGCGAACTGGAAAGTCTGGCTGTCGTGTGCGAAGAGCGCGTTTATCCGCTCAATGAAATCATCACGCAGCAAGGTGAGGTCGGCGCTGAGCTTTTTGTTGTCTTTAAGGGCTTTGTTGAAGTCGTGCGCAGCGGGATATCCACAGAAAACGCGCCCCGTACAATCGTTCACCTGGGCGAAGGACAGATGTTCGGGGAGATGGCCCTGGTCGATCGCGGCCCACGCTCGGCCACGGTAAAGGCTGCTTCAGACGAGACCAGGCTGCTGGTCATCAAACGGGATGATTTTGACCGCATCTGCGAAGAAAACCACCATATCGGATATGTGGTTATGCGAAATATTGCAGCTGACCTATCGTTTAAACTCCGCCATCACCACCTGACAGGACGTTAAGGGACCGAGCATGGCTACGATTTACAAGGTGAGCTACGTCGTTGCTGGCGAAAAACACCCGGGGGCTATCCTGAACACCGAATCACGTCCAAGTCGGGGTGATCATGTCCGACTGGGCTCACGCGATTTCGTCGTTGACGAGGTGATCGATTTGATCCCGCCAAGAGGTGACTTCCACTACCTGCACGCGACGGTAAAGCCCCCCGATAAAGACCAATAAGACGATTTTAGAAATTCAGCCGGTCGAAATCTTCAGCGACGATCACTTCGCCCGAAAACGCAGCGCCGGCGTCTTCCAGAAGCGCCCTCTTATCCAGCCCCAGAGTGGGATAGTGAACAAGATAAACTGTCTGAACGCCAGCCTCAGCTGCGATCTCGCCCGCCTGCCGGGCGGACGAATGACCAAGTTCCTCACCCGTCGCCTCATGGATCAAGATATCCGCACCTTCTGCTAAGCGAACGACCTCAGGGCAGGGTTCGGTGTCACAGGAGTAAGCGACCGTACGGGCACCAGCATCGATCTCCAGGCGGAGGCCAATCGTCGGGATCACGTGCCTTACAGGGGAAGCGAAGACCTTCATACCATCCCTGTCGAGGATCGGCACCCGCTCCTGCTCGGGCAAACGATGGAAAGCGACCGGGAAAAAGTGGGGCCAATGCTCCCAATGGTAGAAACCCATGACGTCTTCCACACGCTCGAGGCAGTGATGCAAGCCGTAGATGCGCAGCTCCTCCTGCCGACCTAGCAGCCACATGTTCATTAACAGCAGCGGCAGACTGCCAACATGATCAGGGTGAAAATGCGTGAGAATTAGGTCGCTGACTTCATTTATGCCGATCCCCGCTTCCCGCAATCTTATCGGGGGCGAACTCCCGCAGTCGATCAACACCAGACCGGATCGGTCGCGAAATGCGAAATGTGTATTGTGATGATCTCGATCCGGCACAGCAGCCGCGGTACCGAGAAAGATAAGCTCCGACATGCTCACGAACCTGTAAGAACCTGGAGCGCGATGCGTGGGGTTACAAAAACCTCGAGTGCTGCAGCCGCTACGAGAAGCGGTATAACCAACGCCAGCATGACCCGGATCCACTCGGCAAGAGCCTTGATCCAGCCCTCACCAAGCGAACTCCCCTTGGGAAGGCTGATCGCGGCCATCCCGAGCTGCAGGACTGCGCCTCCTGCGATAAGCGCCGCCGGGATTTCGAGCACACCATGAGGTGCCACCAACGCGCCGATTAACAAGAGCGGATCCTGGCCGGCGAGGGCGAGATTTCCCGCGAAGTAGCCGATGATGGCGATCGGTGCCATTAGAAGGATCTCGCCCAGAACCCCGAGTGTGAATAAACCCAGCACGGAAGCGATAAGCAAAGCGCGCAGATTAATAAGAAAGATCTTCAACCAGCCTGCCGTGCTGAACATCCCGAAACGCTGCAGCGCCTCAGCGAACTCCCCGCTGGACGCCTGCCACTGAAACAAATTCCCCGGCAGCGTGAAAACACTTGCATAGCGGTATCCGACCACAAACCCGGCGAC
>JASFUN010000282.1:0-3709 GCA_050050255.1 Anaerolineales bacterium
GGCATTCGATCGGACCTGATGATGCTGTCCAGGGGGTGCGTATCAACGAAAACTGCTTCAGCCATAAGCAGCCACCCGCTCAATCTCCTCCAGTATGGGAGCCGGCGGCAGCATCGCCCCGCCGGCATGGTGGACTCCGCTAACCGGTTTCGACACGCGCCGCTCGATCTCCAAGCGCATCTGGCCCAGGTTCATCTCGGCCACGATGAATGCTTTCATTTGAGGGATCAGCGCAGAGAACGCTTGCTCAGGAAAAGGCCACACAGAGATTAGCCGCAGTGCACCAGCACGAATACCCTTTTCCCGCGCTTCGCGTACAGCACGGCGCGCCGAGCGGCCTGTGCTTCCATAAGAAACCACGAGGATTTCAGCGTCGTCGACCATGAAGCGATCGACGCGCTCCAGGTCAGACGCGTTCTGCTCGACCTTATCCACCAACCTTCGGACCAGCTGCTGGTGAGTTTCCGGCGACATGTCCGGATAGCCGCGCGTGTCATGAGTTAGCCCGGTAAAATGTACACGATAGCCCTCGCCCGCGTGCGCGATAGGTGGAACCAGATCCTCGTCCGGCTTGAAAGGATGAAAAACCTCACCTTGCTTACCGTTGGCGCGCTTACGGTCCCAGAACGGGATCTCAGAAACATCCGGGATGACCACGCGTTCGACCATGTGCCCGACAACTTCATCCGCCATGAGCAGAACCGGTATGCGATAGCGATCGGCAACGTTGAATGCATGGATGGTCAGATCGAAAATTTCTTGTGGGGACCACGGGGAATACGCAGCCAGACGGTAGTCTCCATGCGAACCCCAGCGTGCCTGCATGATATCCGCCTGACCGGGCAACGTGGGGAGACCGGTTGAGGGCGAGCCGCGCTGGATGTTAACGATCAAACAGGGCAGCTCCATCATGATTGCCAACCCCAGGTTCTCCATCATCAACGAAAACCCGGGACCAGAGGTCGCCGTCATCGCCCTGCTCCCGGCTGCTGAAGCTCCCAGCACCGCAGCGATGCTGCCCATTTCATCTTCCATCTGAATGAAAACCCCGCCGACCTGCGGCAAGCGGCGGGAAAGCCGTTCAGCGATCTCGGTTGAAGGTGTGATCGGATAGCCGCCGAAGAAACGACAGCCTGCAGCGATTGCCCCCTCAGCACATGCGTGGTCGCCGTTCATGAAATGGGATCCGGTCAGGATACCAGCCTGACTCATGCTGGTACCTCGACTGTGTAGATCGCAAATTCAGGGCACACCATCGCGCAGAACTCACAATTGACACAATCGTAATCGGAACCGTTCTTCAACTGCGGGTAATGGTAACCCTTGGCGTTCGTATCAGGAGAGACTTCGAGGGCTTCTCGGGGACATAGCTCCACGCATAGATTACAGCCTTTGCAGCGCTCGCGGATGAGATACACCTGGCCGCGCGGTATCTGGAAACGCTCCAGATTGACCGGTTTTCGGGCAAAGACCTGCATGCGGGTCCCCTTGCACGGACGAGTGATTGATTAGATGTTGTGCCAGATCACTGTATTCTAGAAGAATTCACCATCCCGAACAAATACCTACTCCACACCTTATTTAAAGCAGGTTATGGGGGAAGCTAGCAGCATGCAAGTACCAAGTGTCAGGCATTTTCAAGCATAACGTCAAAGATGAATCACCCCCATTTACGCCGCAGCAAATTGCCCGTGGGAAGCCCGACTTGTATAATCCCAGCTACCATCGAGTTGCTATGATTATCCGAGGTCTATCAGGTGCAATCCGGTTGACATCTTGCTGTGGGCATGTTCCGTCCATCTAATTCCCCCCGACTTATCATCGACACCGACTCGAATTCATCCTATCTGAAATCACACCCTATAAGTATCCGCATTATCTTGAATAACTGCAAAGTATGCTCCTGTTTCAGCTCAAAGACGATGAAGATCGGACTATGATTGATGGCAAAATTACATGAAGCACAGGGCAAGGATCTGCTGAGAAAATTCAACATCCAGACGCCAAAGGGTGATCTGGCCAGCACGCCTGCGGAAGCACATCAGATTGCAATTAACCTGGCCAGGCCTGTTGTGATCAAAGCACAAGCCTGGGTCACGGGACGTGCTGACAGAGGCCTCATCCTCTTTGCAGCCGATCCTGAAGGAACCCGAGCAGCCGCAGCCGCAATTCTGGGCGAACCGGTAGAAGGTCAACCGGTCGAGTCTGTACTGGTTGAAGAACAGGTCGATGTCGATCGGGAATTCTACGCCGGCGTGATTATAGACGACGAAGCTCAATCCCCATTGCTCATCTTCAGTTCAATTGGCGGCACAGGCATTGAAACGGTCGCCCGTTCACATCCGGATCAACTTATCCGCAAGCATATCAATGTGAATTCCGGGCTTCCAGAGTTCGAAGCTAGAAATTTAGTGCGTTCTTTGGGCATCCACGGGAAGCTTCAGCTTGAGTTAGGAAAGCTGCTGACATCGCTCTACGAGACAGCCAGATCCTACGACGCTCGCAGCGCCGAGATCAACCCGATTGCACTTACTACAGACGGCAGAATGCTTGCTCTAGACTGCCGCATTACGGTAGACGATAACGCAGCCTACCGCCATCCAGAGCTCGGAATCGAAGTGGCGCGCGAGTTTGACCGGCCCCCCACGCAGCTGGAGCAGATCGCATGGAAGGTGGAAAAGGGCGATTATCGTGGCACGTTCTACTTCATACAGATGGCTTATGACTACCAGCGCGGCGATGGCGTGATAGGGTTCCACGGAGCCGGTGGTGGTGGTTCGATGATGAGCATGGATGCGGTTCTGAATCGAGGATACACACTTGCAAATTTTGTCGATACATCAGGCAATCCGCCCGCATCGAAGGTCTATCGCGCCGCCAGGATCATCCTCAACCAGGGTCCCATCGATGGCTACTTTGCATCCGGATCAGGCGTCGCCTCGCAAGAACAATTTCATAGTGCGCGCGGACTGGTTAAAGCTTTTATGGAGGAACCACTTACCGTTCCAGCGGTCATCAGGTTGGGAGGTAACGCTGAGCGCCGCGCAATCGCCATAATTGAACGAGCGAAAGAGGGACTCCCAGCCCCTGTGGAAGCTTATGGCAAAGATGACACTCCGGAGAAATGTGCCAGGCGGTTGCAGGAACTGATCAACTCATACGACTATCCAATTGAAATGCCGGATGGCCGTTTCCCGCCTTCTGCCGCCGAACCCTACCAGTTCAGCACCATAACTGGTGGTACAGTCACATTAGATCATGCCGCCTGCGTAGCGTGCAATTCAAAGATATGCATCGAGACGTGCGTGCCACAAATACTCTCGCTTGAGGGTGAAGTCCCGGTGCTAAACATATCGGCAGAGCAAGCCAGTAAGGGCGGCTGCATTGAATGCCTGGCATGCCAGGTGGAGTGCTATTTTGAAGGCAATCGGGGCGGATTCGTCTCGCTTCCGATCGAAGGGTTGGACAAATGAGTCAACCGCGTGTGGGGAGGTTTGATGTCAATCCTTATTGACGATTCGAAGAGCGTGCTTGTGCAGGGCATCACCGGCCGTGAAGGGCAGGCTCGCACCAGGCTTATGACACGATACGGCACAAACGTCGTCGCCGGTGTCACGCCGGGAAAAGGCGGGATGAAAGTCGATGGGATACCTGTTTACGACACGGTGGAGGAGGCGGTCGAAAACAGCGGACAGATCGACATCAGCGT
>JASFUN010000283.1:0-3703 GCA_050050255.1 Anaerolineales bacterium
CAGAGAATTACCTGTATCGTTTGCTGCGATCGCTTGATTTCTCCGACGTGACTTTCACAGTTCAAGACGTGGAGAATTAAATCCGCTCGGTCCAAAGCGGGCTTGCATACCTGCTGACTTGAAACTCGTAGGCTCTCTCCAACTCGCGGGCTGATAGATCTGACTCTTCAAGCTTCCAACCGAGTGCTCCCTCAAACCCCTGGATGAGCGCGCCTGCAGCCTGCTCCCAGCTCACCGGCACACCCATCAATTCGCTTACCGAGGCGGCCCGGGTGCGCACCCGAACTCTGGCCTTCTCACGGGCTTCTTCATCCGGAAAGCGCAGAGCCTCACAGATCCGGGTGATGTCCCCGGACAAGGGCAGCGTGCCATGCTGGAGCACACCTTTAACCCGGCGGACCTGCGCCGAGCCAAGCAGTTTGCGCCCGGCGACCTCTATCTCATACGAACTGGGCACCTCGAAACAAACCGGGTTGTTCCGTTCCTGGTCGCTGAGCTTTATTTCGGGGGCGACGTTCACCTTCAGACCGATCAGTTCAAGCCCTAGCATGAGCGCCTGGCTCAGACGTTGATAGCTAGAAACCACACCCCCGGCGAGATCGGGGTGGTTGATGGGGGCGATGACTGCATAGGTCAGTTCATCTGTGTGCAAGATGGCACGCCCGCCGGTCGGACGTCTTACAATCGACCAACCGCGTTCGCTGACCCGTTTCACATCGACATCGGCAAAGGGCTGTGCGTAGCCGAGCGACAAGCATGGCGGCACCCAGGAGTACAGCCGCAGCGTAGGTGGAGATTCGCCGAGTGAAACCGACTTCAGGATGCTCTCGTCGATTGCCATGTTGCGCGCACCTGCCATCGCATCTGTCTTGATAAGACGCCAGGATTGTCTCTCTGCCATCATCGATCGAGTTCATCCTCCGGATCTGCCTGCAACACAATGAGCGAGCTGAACCATCGGGAAGCCTTCATTCCAGCTGGGGACTATATGGTACACTCGCTTCTCGATATGATATCAATAAATCGGCGTTGCCCTGCCGAAGCCCTGGGCATGTGACCAACTGGATGCGTTCCGCCCAACGTTTTTTAACGGGAATAGACCTCCGTCGTACACTTCCGATTTTGCTCCTGCTCATCGGCCTGACAGCTTGTTCCCCGTCGGCGCCGGTTGACGATCAACCCGTGATTGGCTCAGGACCTGCTTCTGCTACACAGACGCCGGCACCGTTACCTACACCCAGCCCGGTTCCCGAATCGCAGGTTCGTGGAGAGGTCGTCATATGGATGTCCTACAACCCGCGTGAACTGGAAGCGCTTCAGTCAGTCGTTGATGCATTTATTAGCTCCAACCCCGATATTGCTTTTGCGCTTGTGTACTATCCCGAGGACGTGCTGCTTGAAGCCTTCAATTCGTTGACGCCGCAGGGAAGGGGGCCGACGATCCTGATCGGACCCTCTCGATGGGGGCCAGATCTTTATGAGCAGGACCAGGTGCTTGATCTGGGATCGCTGATCGACGCTGAACTTGAAGAAGATGTCTACCCGGCAGCGTGGTCCCAATCCCGCTCCGATTTTGCGGTCATGGGACTGCCGATTGAACTGAAAGGCGTGCTCCTGTACCGTAATCGTTCGCTGGCAGTCCGCTCGCCGGCGACGGTCGCCGATTGGATCGCGGCGCAGGCGGAGTTGAACGCGCAAGGTGGGTATGAGACGCTGCTGGACATGGGTTTCACGTTCAGCGGCAGCTTTCTTCCAGCCTGCGGTGGTCGTCTCGAGCAGCTTTCTGATCGGTCACAGTTCTGGGGGCCAGTGGGTTTGTGCTGGTTAGGGCTGCTTGGTGATCTGGCTGCAGAATCCCAACCTGTATTTGACTCCGAACAAGATTTCCAGGCATTCATTAACTCGGAGAGCCCCTGGCTGATCGACCTGGCCGATCGTCTTCCCGAGCTGCGCTCCGCGCTGGGCACGGATAATCTGACGGTGAACCCGTGGCCGGTGTTGTCAGAACAGTCCCTACCGCTACAGGGATACGTCTGGACCGAAAACATATACATCGCGGCCGACACGCCGGACACAAACCTTGAAGCTGCCTGGGCGTTCGCACGCTTTTTGCTCTCCTCTGAAGCGCAGACGACCATGGCCGACGCTTCTGGTCCTGCCCACATCCCCGTGGTCGCTTCCGCTGATCTGTCCGATCCCTTGATGGTTGAAGGCTCGGCGATGCTGCGCTCCGGTGTCCCCTGGCCGCTCGAGTTCAACGATCAGGAGTTCTTGGACACGTTGGAAACGGCGGTTGTCAACGTCGTCCAGCAAGGTTCAAACCCGATATTCGCCCTGAATTTTGCTCAAGAAAGTCTGGGCCTTCCAATTACCGTCATTCCCACCGCAACCAGCCCCAGCCAGTAATCCACAGCCAGCGGAGTCGCATCCCTGCGCTCGTTGTATAATCGCTGCGAAGTCGAGTGAGGGCAGACAAGGTGCCCGCAGTGGAATGTAGGAACGCGTGACAGCGCATATCATTTGCACGCACGAACAGGCCGATTTTGATGCAGTTGCCAGCTTGCTGGGCGTATGGTTGATGGATCATGATGCCATACCGTTGCTGCCGCGCCGCTTGAACCGAAACGTACGTGCCTTTGTGACACTCTACGGAGAGGCGTTGCCATTCCGCCGGCTCGCTGATTGGGTGCGCCGCCCAATCGATCGGCTCACGATCGTGGATACGCAATCGTCCCCTTCAATCAAAGGCATGTCTACTGAGACGTCGGTGTTTTTGATCGATCACCATCCAATCGATGGGAACGCGGATGAAAATTGGAGCTGGCACGTCGAAGAGGTGGGGGCGACCGCCACACTCCTGGTAGAAGAAATCCAGGAAACGGGCACAGCGCTTAACATGGTGCAGGCCACACTGCTCCTGCTGGGGATCTACGAAGACACCGGATCACTGTCCTACGCCGGGACGACGCCGCGCGATATCCGCGCAAGCGCCTGGTTGGTTGAGAATTCTGCGAACCTTAACCTGGTGGCTGATTTCCTGAACCATCCGCTTTCCAACGGTCAGCGGGCGCTTTATGATCGGCTCCTTGAAAATTCGGAGACCTTCGATTTCCAGGGGCTCAAGGTTGTGATTGCAACCGGCGAAGCCGGCGATCTCGTTGAGGAGATCTCCACCCTGGCGCATAAACTCCGCGACGTGTTCGACCCGGACGGGCTGTTTGTGCTCGTAGAGATGCAGGACAGCATTCAAATGGTGGCGCGGTCAGCAACGGACGCGCTGGATGTCGGGGATATTGCTGAATTTTTCGGGGGTGGTGGCCACGACCGGGCCGCAGCGGCCCTGATACGCAATCGACCCATGACTGAGCTTGTTGAACAGCTTCTCGACAGGTTGGCTGCGGCGATCGAGCCGATCGCGACGGTTGCCGAGATCATGTCACGCGATCCTCAGTTGCTCGGTCCGAACGTACCAATAGCAGAGGCGGCCGAGCGGATGCAGCGTTTCGGCCATGAAGGCTATCCCGTTGTGGAGGGCGAGAAAGTGCTCGGCTTGCTCACCCGCAGAGCGGTCGATCGAGCTATGTCGCACGGCATGCAGGATGAGTCAATACTGCGCATCATGCAGGCCGGGGACGTCAGCGTGAGCGTTGACGATTCGATCCACCACCTGCAGAAGTTGATGATCGAACATGGGTGGGGGCAG
>JASFUN010000284.1:0-3702 GCA_050050255.1 Anaerolineales bacterium
TGATTCTCAGGGCAATCCCGTCCTTGAAGGTGGTCAGCCGCTCGCGTTATGGGCCGAATTCGAAACCCCCACACGAATTGAAATCTGCGTGATTGAGAAAGGCGATCATCCTCAACCGCTCCACCATAGTGAGGTCACCTTCTCCGAAACGATCAAGATGCAGCCTCTCGGCAGATACGACATCGGCTCCTATTTGCTGCATATCGTTATGGATGGCACTCTGGCTGCGACGATCCAATTCGACGTCCGCTAGTGGGGCCAACAGAACACTCATGATAAATGTTCATTTTGGGTGTGATATCCTTACCCATATGTTGCAGTGTGGCTTCAGGTTTGACAGCGCAATGAGAGCAAGCCTGTGACTCAGAGGCAGGTAAGGCGCGGCCCGCTGAGGGCAATCATCCTCGCAAACACCGGTGAGGATGTACGTAAATGCTCAAGCTGTTGGCACTGCGAACAGGAACGGGCAGATGGCATGGATCTCTCTATCGGGGATCTCGTCCGCGCTGCAGCTCAAGACGACCCGATCGCATTGGACAACCAAACGCTCTGGAACTGCGATCCGGTGATCGAACAAAATCCTGCATGCCCATCCGGTCTGGATCGTGCCGCCGTCATTCGGGCACTAAGGCAGGAGGCCGTTCTGCGGGGTTTTGGACCAAATTCATAAATTCAACAAGTTCGAGGGTAGAAGCGATGAAAATAGCAATTACCGGCAAAGGTGGCGTGGGCAAAACAACATTAACCAGTCTGCTCGCCTATGCATTTCGTGAAAAGGGATACCAGGTACTGGCAATCGATGCCGACCCATCTCCCTGTCTCGGAGCCGCTTTGGGGCTTCCAGCCGAGGAATTGAACGAACTGACCCCCATCGCTAAGATGGACGATTTGATCTATGAGCGGACTGGAGCTCAACCAGGGACAACCGGGGGCTACTTCAAGTTGAACCCGCGCGTGGATGACCTACCCGACCGGTTCTCTGTCTCCCAGGAAGGCATAAGGATGCTGGAGCTGGGCGCTGTGGAAATGGGCGGGGCCGGTTGCATTTGCCCCGAAAGTGCCATGTTGCGGTCCCTGATCACCCACGTGCTGCTGCGCCGGGATGAGGTTGTGCTACTGGATATGTACGCTGGTGTCGAACATTTAGGGCGGGCAACTGCCGACGCCGTCGATGCCATGCTCGTCGTCGTCGAACCTACCGCACGCAGCCTTGCGACAGCGGAACAGATCAAGAACCTTGCCAGCGACATCAAGATCGAGGACATCTACATCGTTGGCAGCAAGGTCAGGGATGACGCAGATGCTGATTTCATCGAGCAGAACTCCCCGGGGCTGCCGGTTCTGGGGCACCTGCCGGCGGACGAACGCGTGATCGAAGCTGATCGAAAGGGTGTTGCCGTCTATCACCTGTCACCAGAGCTTGTGGAAGCTGCCCGCGGGATCCTCGCAAACCTGGGCGTGCGCGAAGCTCAGACATCCTGAGCACAAACCCCTGATCCCATCCTTACGTCATTGCGTTAATCCCATCTAAGCCAATGACATGCGTGCATGCTGGCTTGATGGGCAAGCCCACTGGACCCACTCTGAACTATTGCTGACCATTAGCTTACTGGGCTTCTTCGGAGTCGATCTCAGGTTAAACAAAACAGGCGCATGGCCATGCGCCTTTTCGCGTTAAGAAGGTTTCCCTGGTTGCCCGTGGACCCAATCCCCGGGATAACACCAATTAACTAACCCCCAATCCCTAAATTCTGCACTCAGCAGATTCTCGGCAGCAGCTCCCCGGAGAGCACATCCACCACCCGCGTGCCACCAATAGCCGTCTTCATGAGCACACGACCCTGCGGCGCTTCGCGCACGATCCCAATACGTTTCGTGCCCACACCGTAGGGATGAGCTTGCAGCGATTTTTCAACACGATCTGCTTCATCGGGTGCCACGATGACCACCAACTTACCTTCATTGGCGATGTACAGCGGATCAAATCCAAGCATCTCACAGGCTGCTTCTACAGCTGGGTCGACCGGGATCTGTGCTTCTTCAATCTCGATGCACAGCTCGCTCTGACGGGCGATCTCGTTCAACGTCGTCGCCAGGCCGCCGCGGGTTGGATCACGCAGAACGTGAATCGCATTTGGAACCGCGTAGACCGCTTCCATCATGCCCTGCAGAGGCGCTACGTCGGACTGGATCTGGGCTTCAAAACCTAATTCCCCTCGTGCTGCCAGGACGGCCATGCCATGGTCGCCGATCGTGCCGGTAACCAACACGACATCCCCGACGTGAGCATTGGCGCCGTGCACATCACGCTCGGGCGGGATCCGACCGATACCGGTCGTACTCACGAAGATGCCATCGGCTTTGCCCCGCTCGGTGACCTTTGTGTCACCGGCGATAATCTGCACCCCGGCTTCTTCTGCAGTAGCCTTCATCGATTCCAGCGCCGCTTCCAGAACGAACAGCGGCAAACCCTCCTCGAGGATGAACGAGGCCGTGAGCCACAGCGGCACTGCGCCCATGCACACGAGGTCGTTCACCGTGCCTGCCACGGAAAGCCGGCCGATATCACCCCCGGGGAAGAACAGCGGGCTCACGATATGCGCGTCCGTACTGACCGCCATCATGCCCTGAGCAGGCCGCTCGACCAGGGCGGCGTCATCACCCCGCAGCAAGGTCGGGTTAGAGAGCGGAGGGTAAAAAGTCTTGGCAATCAAATCCTGGGTCATGCGCCCACCACTGCCATGCCCCATGACGACCGTGTCCTCGTGGCTCATCGGCCGAGGGCAGACCAGGCCGTGGATGACGACCTTTTCATCTTCAGTCATTTACCGGAACCGACCTCCTGAACTTACCGGGCGTACACTGCCCAAAGGTACTCAAGTAGATTTTTCGATGCGCCCATATTTATAGTATGCGGCACAGGCTCCCTCCGACGAGACCATCGTCGCGCCAAGCGGGTTCTGGGGCGTACAGGGATCGCCAAAAGCCTCACACTGGTTTGGTTTCTTTAAACCCTGCAGGATCTCGCCGGCAATGCAGAGAGGAGATTCTTGCGCCTGAATGGCCTCGACATCGAATCGCAGTTCTGCGTCAAAATCCGTGTACTGTTGCCGCAGCTTCCAGCCGCTTTCAGGGATCATGCCGATCCCCCGCCATTTGCGGTCGCACGATTCGAACACACGCTCAATTACCTGCTGCGCTGGCTTGTTACCCTCACGCGTCACCACCCTCGAATACGCATTGGCAACCTCGTAGCGGTTGTCTTCCAGCAGCTTGACCGTTTCAAGGATGCCCTGAGCTATATCCAGGGGTTCAAATCCGGTTACCACGATCGGCACCTTATAAGCCTCTGCGATGGGTGGATACTCCCAGTAACCCATCACAGCGCACACGTGGCCGGCCGCAAGAAAACCCTGGACACGATTGTAGGCAGAGTCCAGGATCGCGTGCATTGCAGGCGGCACACGCACGTGGGATACCAACAGGCTGAAGTTATCTAAGCCGAGCGCTTGTGCCTGCACCACGCTCATAGCGTTCGCCGGTGCCGTGGTCTCGAACCCGATCGCAAAAAAGACAACCTGCTTATCGGGGTTCTGCCGTGCAATATTGACCGCGTCCAGTGGTGAATACACCACACGCACATCGCCGCCATCCGCTCTAACGGAGAAGAGATCGCGGCTGGAGCCCGGGACACGCAGCATA
>JASFUN010000285.1:0-3690 GCA_050050255.1 Anaerolineales bacterium
CATCGTTCTCTCAAACCAGCTGGATGAACTCGTCATCTGGCAGATCATCAGCCAGATCGAGCAGGAAGCACCCCGCTACGGACTGGAGCCAGACGAAATTATTGATCGCCTCGTGTACGGCGTGGGGACGCGGCTGATCACCTCCCGGGGCCAATCCGCACTGGATGGCGTCTATAAGCTGGTTGCCATCTGTGAGGATCAAGAATGGAAGCCTGCGATCAAGATCTCTGAATCGCTTGAGAAGATCATCAACCCTGGTCACAAGCGCGCATGGAGAATTTATGATCAACGCGGTATGGCTGATACTGATCTCCTCAGCCTGGCTGAGGAAGACTTAAGTGAGCAGGATCCGCTTACAATGCGTCATCCTTCAGAACATGCCACCTACCGCAGCGTCACGCAGGATGAGATAGCTGCTATTGAACCGCTGCACGTCGACATATTGAAAAGCGGCAGCCTGGTCTATGAGACCCCATCCCTCAATGAGATGCGTGATAACCGAATTAAGGACCTCGAGCGATTGGATCCAGGCGTACGCCGCATCATGAACCCGCACATCTATCACGTCTCCCTGACGGAGAAGCTCTGGGATCTCAAGCAGGATTTAATCAACAAGCTTTCTAACATGGCATGAGGTCATCGCAGGACGGGGCTGCCCATGGCCGTGTCTGAATGCCCGGATGACCTATCCCTGCCCACCGATCCCCTGACCCGAGCATGATCTCTTCTGCAGGCAATCCGAGCGGTCTGAGATCACTCACCCAGCCGCTAATCTGTGCCTACGTCTCCTGCTCCTGTTCTTTTTGCATCACCACCCACCGGATCAAGAAATAGATGACCAGGGCAATAATCACATAGTTGATCAGGTTATTAATAAAAACGCCGTACTTGATCAATGGCACTCCGGCAGCTTCAGCCTCGGCGAGGG
This sequence comes from Anaerolineales bacterium, assembly GCA_050050255.1. Classification (GTDB taxonomy): domain Bacteria; phylum Chloroflexota; class Anaerolineae; order Anaerolineales; family E44-bin32; genus E44-bin32. The sequence goes on from JASFUN010000285.1 coordinate 929, forward strand.
TGGGGTAGGTCTCTCTGGATAAATTGATATACAGGTTGGCAAAATCTACTCGACCGATGAGCAATCCAACCGGGGGCATGAGGATATCGTTTACGAATGACTTCACCAGGTCGGCAAAGGCAACCCCCACGACGATGCCGACGGTCATATCCACCACGTTGCCCTGCAGCAGGAACTTCTTGAAATCGCCAAACATCTTTGATGCTCCTCTCATTGAGTATCCAAATTTGTGTCTCAAACGCATCACCCATCCAGGCGTGAAGGGTCGAGGCTTGCATTTTCTTGTCCGGCAGCTACCGGTCAGGTCGATAGCTCTTGATCGACCAGCAAAGGAACGACATGTCAAAGAACAGGGACCTGCGAGAGAAACTGGAAAGAAAATTCCAAACTCGCGCTAGAACCTTGTTAGCCCTGAATATATCCTTTAATGTATCAATCCGTAAATGTATGGATAGTCAATTGGAGAGCCATTATGAGAACAACAATTCACGAAGTCAATGAGATAGGTCAATCGATATGGCTGGACCAGCTCAGTAGAGAGATCCTGGAGGAAGGCGAATTAACTGCGCTGATCGAAAAAGGTGTCAGTGGAGTCACCTCAAACCCTTCGATCTTTTTAAAAGCCATCGCGGGAAGCGAAATTTATGACCAACAACTGCACGGTCTGGTCGAGCAAGGACACGATGCTCACGAGATGTATGAGGCGCTCGCCGTGCAGGATATTCAGCACGCCGCTGATCAGCTGCGCCCCGTGTACGAGCAGACCGCCGGCGCAGATGGATATGTCAGCCTGGAAGCGAATCCGAAATTAGCTTACGACACGCAGGGGACAATTAAGGAGGTCCACCACCTTCACGAAGCTGTCAATCGGCCCAATGTCATGTTCAAGATTCCGGCGACGGAAGCGGGATACCCGGCCATCGAGCAGTGCCTGAGCGCAGGCATCAATGTCAATATCACCTTGATGTTTTCCCTGGAGCAGTACAACGCTGTCGCGGACGCGTATCTAAATGGCCTCGAGGCTTTTCTGGAAGCCGGGGGTGACCTGCACAAAGTCGCCTCCGTGGCCTCTTTCTTCGTGAGCCGCATAGATGTCAAGGTCGATCCGCGCCTCGAGGAGCTTGGTGCCGACGACCTCAAAGGAGAAATCGCAATTGCAAACGCGAAGATGGCCTACCAACGCTTCACACAGGTCTTTGCCGGAGACCGCTGGGACGAATTGGAGGCAGCCGGCGCGAGGGTTCAGCGCGTGTTATGGGGCAGCACAAGCACGAAGAATCCCGATTATCCAGACACGCTCTATGTCGACTCACTGATCGGCCCACACACCGTCAACACAATCCCATTTAAGACCATCGAGGCGTTTCTGGATCATGGAACCCCAGAGCGCACCGTAGACCGGGGGATCGATCAGGCTCGATCTGCGCTTGAAAAATTGAGCGCACTGCCCGTCGATCTCGACCAGGTGACAGATGAGCTGTTGAAGGAGGGTGTTGAAAGCTTCGCTGACGACTATGAACAACTGCTTTCAGGTCTCAGCCAGAAAGCTATCGAACTGCAGGTTACATAGTCAGAATGGAAGCTACCCTCGATTTAGAGGGGTTACCATGAAACCCAACCTTTTCAGCATTGGTTGCGACCCTCATCACCTGGAAAGCGGACAATGATCGAGTGGATCCAGGGCTACAGCCCTATCGTACAGGCGTTGCTGGCGACTCTATTCACCTGGGGTTTGACCGCTCTAGGTGCCGGTGCGGTCTTCCTGACCAATGAGGTCAACCGCAAGCTGCTCGATTCCATGCTTGGCTTCGCTGCCGGCGTGATGATCGCAGCAAGCTACTGGTCGTTGCTTGCACCGGCGATCGAGATGTCCGAGGCTGGACCTGTCCCCGCGTTTATCCCCGCCATCAGCGGTTTCCTATTGGGCGGCTTCTTCATCTGGGTATTGGATAAAATTCTGCCCCACCTGCACCGCAACTTTTCTTTGCTGCAAGCGGAGGGAATATCGACAACCTGGCGGCGCAGTGTGCTGCTAATGCTCGCGGTAACGCTGCACAACATCCCGGAGGGCTTAGCAGTTGGCGTAGCCTTTGGCGCGGTAAGTTCGGAGCTACCCTCTGCCACTCTCACCGGAGCTGCTGCCCTCGCCATCGGTATCGGGCTCCAGAATCTACCCGAGGGTTTGGCGATCTCGATGCCGTTGAGGGGTGAGGGTATGTCCCGAGCAAAGAGCTTCTGGTACGGTCAGCTCTCCGCAGTCGTCGAACCGGTCGCGGGGGTCATCGGCGCTGCGACTGTCTTGCTGGCCCGCCCAATCCTGCCGTATGCACTCAGTTTTGCTGCCGGCGCAATGATATTCGTCGTCGTCGAGGAACTTGTCCCCGGATCGCACGAAGCCGGAAATCACGACCTTGCCACGCTCGCCGCGATGATCGGTTTCGGCGTCATGATGGTGCTCGACGTGGCCTTCGGATAAACCTCAGACGGTAGACTTAATCGCCGTGAATTAACCTGCCCTTTCGCTCAACGGAATACAACCAAGTCAATACCAGGCAGGACTTTCGCCCACTTTCAATCACACTTCGAAGAATAAGTTAGAGCCTTGAAAGATTTTTACCCCTGGTCGTAAGTGTTTTATTAGGGATTGAGATTATGAATTACTAAAGAGTTGATCTTTGTTCGAAGAACAGGGAGTTTAGACATGCAAATTCACCCAGGGAAAATGGTCTACACAATGGATGGCGAAAAACTTGGAAAGGTGG
>JASFUN010000286.1:0-3688 GCA_050050255.1 Anaerolineales bacterium
GGTCCTGGAAGCAACCCCATGGCGAATATATCCCTTCGATTTGCATCCTCAAGCGACCGTGAACTTGTGTCGGCGCTGATGACGGGCGCCGAGTTGAGACATGTGCATCTCGATTGGGTACCCGTATTGGACTTAATCGAGGATCCACTCTTCTTGATCGCCTCTCGCAACGATCTACCGCAGGCCTGTCTGGCGGCGCCTCCGGATCCGCCCCCTCTGGCCTGGATCCGTTTGTTCGCGGTCGCCAACAAGAGCCGCCTGGACCCGCTATGGGATTCCCTCTGGGTTGAACTTCAAAAAGCTGCGGCCTCACAGGGTGTAGAGCTGATATATTCGCTGGCCCTGCATCCCTGGTTTGAACCGCTCTTGATGCGCTCAGGTTTCGAGCAGTCGAATGAAGTAATTTTCTACGAATGGAGCGGAAGCGCCGGCGTGCTTGAGCGCGATAGATCTCTATCGATCCGCCGGATCAAGTCATCTGATCTGCCACAAATCGCGGAGATCGATCACGACGCCTTCGCACCGGCATGGCAAAACTCACTGAGAACCCTATCTACTGCGAGAAAGCTATCGACTTATGCCACGGTATCTGAAGTGGCCGGCGTGCCCGTCGGCTACCAGATCAGCACAGCTTCTGCGCTTGGAGCCCATTTGGCGAGATTGGCGGTCAGAGAGGATTACCAACACCGCGGGATCGGGAGGGCGCTGGTCGTAGATATGCTCAAACACGTCAACAGACGCGGCTTCGACCGCGTCACTGTCAACACGCAGGCTGATAATCTAAACAGCCAGCACCTCTACAACTCACTGGGCTTCGAGCCCACTGGCCAGCGATACCGCATGTATGCATGTTCGATCCGCTCAGGGTGACCATCCTGGATCGTAACGAAGCGTGCACGCTGATTGCCGTTAGCGCTTACTTATCCTTTCTCATTGTGTTGTAGAGCCCTTCCAGCATGTCGACCGGCACAGGGAATATGATCGTGCTGTTTTTCTCAACCGAGATTTCCGTCAGCGTCTGCAGGTAACGCAGCTGGACAGAAACCGGGTTGATCGACATAAGGTTTGCAGCATCTTGAAGCGTTTGCGCAGCTTCGAATTCGCCGGAGGCGTGCACGATCTTGGCCCGTTTTTCCCGTTCCGCTTCGGCCTGTTTTGCCATTGCACGCTGCATACTTTGCGGCAGCTCCACATCCTTGATCTCGACGATGCTCACCTTAACACCCCAGGGTTCCGTAGCCTCATCGATGATCTGCTGCAGGTTGTGGTTGATCTCTTCACGGTTGGCAAGCAGGTCGTCCAATTCTGACTGCCCGACCACGTTCCGCAACGTTGTCTGGGAGATGTTCCATGTGGCGCGCTGAAAATCTTCAACCTGGACGATCGCTGCGCTGGGGTCAACAACCCGGAAGAAGACCACCGCGTTGACCTTGACGGTGACGTTGTCGCGCGTGATCACCTCCTGCGAAGGCACGTCGAGCGTGACGACGCGAAGATCGACCTTCACAAGCGAATCGATAATCGGGATGATGAAGAACAACCCGGGTCCTTTCGCCCCGATGAGACGACCCAGGCGGAATATGACACCGCGTTCATACTCCTGGACGATCTTGATCGCCGAGGACAGGAATGCGATCAAGAAAAGCACGACGATCAGGATGGGCAGGTTGAGCAATTGAGCTAAGAGTTCCATTTTTTCACCTCGCTTTTTGTGTATTGGAGATTATATCTGCCATAAACCCAGGGAGACGCTGGCTTTATGCAGTAGAATCCACCTAACTTATCTTGTAGACATGACCGATCATTTATGGCAGGATTCAATGAATCGGCGACGAGGAGGTTAAATGAGCAAACGTGAATTGATCCGCCAGAGGAGGCAGCAAGAACGAAGACGGACCATTTTAACTGCCGCGGTCGTCATCGCTGGGATCGCGCTCGTCATTACGGCGCTGGTCATCCTTCGCTCGCAGGCAGCTATCAACAGCATCGTCGTCCCGGATTTTTACAACTACCCAGATCAGACTGATGGCCGGACGATGGGCGATCCGGAGGCACCTGTCCAGGTCGAGGAATTTTCCGATTTTCAGTGTTCGGCGTGTAATTTCTTTCATGATGAAACCCTTGCGCAGGTGGTCGAGAATTATGTGAACACCGGTCAGGTGTATTTCATCTACCGGAGCTTCCCGGTTATCGATGCGAGGGCAGCGCGCAAAGAATCGCACACAGCAGCACTGGCAGCGTACTGCGCTGCAGAGCAAGGCCGCTTCTGGGAATTCCATGACACCCTGTTTGCTAATCGGATTGGCGAGAACGCGGGGAGTTTTACGGTCCCCAGGCTTGAAGCGGTGGCAACAGCGCTCGACATGGACTCAAGCTTTGATCGCTGCCTGGCCGAAGAGCGCTATCAAGACCTGCTCAACGAAGATATCCAGCTGGGGCGCGAGGCAGGTGTCAACTCAACGCCCAGTTTCTTGATAAACGGGAAACTGGTGGTTGGTGCGCTACCTTTTGAACAATTTTCTGTCGAAGTTGAACAGGCCCTCTCCGAGGTCAACAGCCAGTGACGGTCTAGGGAGCATCCTCTTTAAACATACAGGCGGGCGCCTTTTAGGGCGCCCGCTTTGTCGTTCCCGACCCGACGAAGATTACATCAAAATGGAAAGTAGCACGACCAGTAGAGGTGCAACGACCAGAGCAGGCAGCATGTTTGCAGTGCGAATGTGCTTCAGTTGAAGCAGCGGCCCGATCGCCAGGGCTAAAAGAAGTACACCTCCCACGACCGAGATTTCCGCAAGCATATGCGGGCTGACGAAAGCCTGAATCTGCGCTGCGGCAAGCGTCAGCCCTCCCTGGTAGACAAGCACAATCAGAGCTGAAAAGAAAACACCCACCCCGAAGCTGGAAGCCAACGCCAGGGAGGCGAATCCATCCATCACGGATTTTATGGCGAGCAGCTGGTAGTCGCCTGTCAAACCATCCTGGATCGAACCGATGATCGTCATCGGACCGACGCAGAACAACAGGCTCGCGGTCACGAATCCACGAACGAAACGATTGCCCTCAGTGGCACCTTCGGATCCGCCTGTAAAACGTGCTTCGAGATTCGCACCGAGGTTCTCCATCCAGCGCTCGATACCGATGCGCTCGCCGATTAACACGCCTAACAGCAAGCTGATCAATGGGATCAACAGGTTTTCGCTGGGATCTTGAACACCCTCCATGAAGAGCGAAACGCCCAGCAGGGCTGTGAAGAGTCCGAGCACCGTGGTGACGGATTGGCGGACACGCTCGGGCAACCGGGCGCCAAACAACCAACCCAGGAAGCTGCCCGCGAGCACCGTGCCGATGTTGAGCCACGTTCCAACCATCAGCTATCGCTCTTTGCTAACGTTGCAGATTCAACCCCGGATTGTTTGTTCTCCCACAGCGCCAGAATGAAGCACAAAGAGGAGACGCGGTTTACATAGGGTAGGATGAACGCATTCTCCAGCAGACCCTCGTGGACCATGCGGGCTACCAAACGCTCAGCCCGGCGGATGATTGTGCGTGCCAGATCGATCGCCGCCCCGGAACGAGAATCTCCAGGGAGGACAAACCCGGCGGGCATTTCAATCTGGTCCCCGATAAGGTTAATCTGGCCCTCAATCCATTCAAGCCGATCTTGTCCAAGACGTTCCAGTTTTTCTGC
>JASFUN010000287.1:0-3674 GCA_050050255.1 Anaerolineales bacterium
GAAATTCACCAGCACTGCAAAGGTCACATGGGACAAGATCGTGGAGACGGTCTTCCTGGCGCTGCTGGCCACGACTGTGGGCACCGCTCTCGCCATACCCTTGAGCTTCATCGCAGCCCGGAACCTGATGAGCGAAATCAAATCGCCGCCGGCAAGTATGGCGCTCAATGTGATCGGATTTCCCATCGGGGTGGCAGCGGCGATGTTGGCGCTGCGGGGCATACGACCCCTTACCGTCATGCTTTCAACCAGCTCGGTCGTGAACGTCATCAGCATCGTTGTAGGGCTTGGACTGGCCTTCATCCTCTCCCGCTATGCGTTCAGCCAGGATCCGGATGAACAGATTGGATCTGCTGCCAAAGCTCTTCGGATCGTCATCCTCGTAATTTCTGCGCTGCTCGCTTTCCTGACGCTTGAACTGCTCGGGTTGCTCTCTCAGAGGATCGGCGGGGCCATAATTGGACCGCTCGGAGCTTTTGGATTCTTGGGATACTTCATCGGCCAGATGGGTGACGTTTTCCAGATCGTCACTCCCGCACTGATGACGCTTGCCGGTGGATTGGTTGTTTCCAGCGCACTCGGATCCATTGGCCAGAGGTTGAGTGATAGCTTGCCGGCAAAGCCGCTCAAGCTTGTGAACATAGCGCTGACAACCCTGGCTGGCGCTCTGCTGTTTGTCTTGATCGCATCCCTGGTGGACTGGTTCTACCAGTTTGATAACCCGTTTTTGACGCTCTGGGGACCGGCTGCGACCGGTGGCATCCTTGGGCTTGTGCTGGCTTTAAGAGTAAAGGCCAAAGCCGCGCTTCCAACGGGCATTACGATCTATTTCGCCATGCGAACGATCCTTAACGCGACCCGATCGGTCGAGCCCTTGGTCATGGTCATTGTGTTTGTTGCCTGGGTCGGGATTGGACCTTTTGCCGGCGCGCTGGCGCTCGCACTCCATACCATCGCCGCCTTGTCTAAGCTGTACTCGGAGCAGGTGGAGAGCATCATGCCCGGGCCATTAGAAGCGATCCAGGCCACAGGTGCTAACAGGCTGCAAACGATCGTTTATGCTGTGGTTCCACAGATCGTCCCCCCGTACATATCATTTACAATGTATCGCTGGGATATCAACGTCCGTATGTCCACGATCATAGGCTTTGCAGGTGGCGGTGGTATCGGCTTCCTGCTCCAGCAAAACATCAACCTGCTGGATTACCGTGCAGCAAGCATGCAGATGCTCGCCATTGCGATCGTCGTGGCTTCAATGGATTACATAAGCTCGACACTGCGAGAGCGTTTCGTCTAGCCTACCCGCAGGTAGTGCTGCGCTCAGCACTTTGATCTTCGGGCTTCTCCATACCCCTGCAGAACGGGTCTATCCCGGAGCGGTTTGCCATGCACGCCGTTCCTTTCGTCGAAAATCCGCGTCTATCGCGCGCCTGCAGTTGAGAATCTCATGGACATCGTGATCCGAAGAAGCATCGAAACCTATCCGAAGATGCAGGTTGAAGACCTGTATAAACTCATCTATCAGGCCGCGATGGGTTGCGAGCACGCCCTGTCAGACGTGGGCTATGCGAAATCAATCCTGGAGCAAGAGCTGGGAGAGCTGCAACCCTCCGCTGCTGAACCTCTCATCGAATCGATTTCTCCCAACGGCAGCATCGTGCGCGTCAATCTACGTCCCTATCTCCAAAGTGACAGGGATCCTCTGGAGCTATTTGAGGCGTTCCTACAGACCGCACGTGAGTACCAGGGAAACCTTGACGCACTTCGTCAATATATTCGCGTTGCGCTCAAGCTGAACCATGCAGGCACACTGCCCTATGACGAGCAACGCTTGATCCAGTTCTTCAATGAGCTTGAGCAGGCCGGATTCCCGGCTGTCCATCATTCCAGGCAGTACCGGGAGGCGTACAGCCCTGCCTACCGCGTGATCTATCGTGCTTTCTTTCCTACAGCATTCATGTAACGTGGCTGCACCAGCACTCATTCGGAACGGTTGCAAAGCAGTCAATTTATTGCACCCTTCGCATCCTTCGCTGATGTTGCAGGCCAATTCTGAAATGATATAATCCTGCGACATGGGAGCTCTGAGCGAACCGGTTTTGCTCTTAAACGCTAATTACGAACCACTGAATGTGTGCAGCACTCGAAGGGCTGTAAACCTCTGGCTGTCCGGAAAAGCCGAGATGCTGTTGAACGGCAGGGGCGTTATCAGGACTGTCCGACGTGAAATCCCGCGTCCGTCTGTCATCCGCTTGAGTTACATGGTCAAACGACCCTATCCCCGAGTTCGCCTCTCAAAACGCGAAATCTTCCGCCGAGATGGTTACCGCTGCCAGTATTGCGGTCAGTCTAAACCAAGCTTAACGCTTGACCATGTCGTCCCTCGCCATCGTGGGGGGGAATATAGTTGGACAAACTTGGTGACCGCTTGTCCAGCCTGCAACCTTAAGAAGGGCGGGCGGACGATCGAACAGGCAAACATGCGCCTGCTCCGCAAACCGATTGAGCCACGCGCCACGGCTACTTATCTCTACGGGGGTTATGTCGAGGAAAACTCGGAGTGGGAGCAGTTCCTCCGGGGCTGGTAATCAATCCAGGCTGTCATCCATACTCTCGAGAAGTGCATATAGGCCTCCCCCAACAACTCCGTAACCGCCTGCCAGAATCGGGATCGGACTCTCAGCCAACGCACGTGTAAGTTCACGCAAACCCTCATCCTCAATCGCTTCAACCCAGCCTAAATCCGATGCGAAACGATCCGCATCTGATGGCCATTCGGACCTTGTCCCCATCCATACACGCGTATCCCAGAGAGCCGCGTCAGCTATTGTTGATAATCGTTCGATGAAATCATCTGGACCAACCAGATCCAGCATCTGCCCGATAAGAGACTGGACTTCGCCCCTGGCCAGTCGATGACTTGCGACCATCCCGCGCTCTTCAACGAACAATCGTATCCAAATTTGCGTGCTCGTCACGAGCTTCTGCCACAGATGTGCTGAGGCACGTCCGATGATCGCCAGGGTTGTGGCAGGGGTCACAAGGGTTTTCTGAAGCGCTGACAGCTTCTGCTTGTGCTCCTGGCTCTGGCCATCCAGAAATTCACTCAGGCTTGATCCTTTCGCCGGGTGCGCCCAAGCCATAAAAAGATCCGTCGGTGTATCTATATCAAGCCGCGTCGCTGCGGATGGTTCAGCGGATACCACCGGCACACCCACTTCCTGGGAAAGCACCCAGCCGAGGGGATTATCCGTCGGGAATCTGTGGCTATGCGCAACTAATAAATCTGCACGATTGATTAACAGCCAATCCGTCGAGTGAAGGTTGTTGGCTATTGCGAGTGGAGATTCTGAAGCTTGAACCCGGTCTACAAACCCCGCAATCGCATCCCCTCGCAGAAGCGGTGCGCTCGCCCCTCCAAAATAGGCCAGCTGACGGATGCTCTGCGTCTCAATGACATCCGATAGGACGCTTCCGAATTCAAAAACCTGCCCCGTTGGACGAAGGGTTTCCACACCTAGAGAATGTAGGATCCGATCGTCTTCTTCATCCTCTACTACCGCGATGACCCGCTCTATCTCAGAAACGGCAAGCAGACGCTGCGCAAGATCCTGGGCACACGCTCGTTTCCCTGCCGCCACCCACTGTTCCGCTTCCGAGCGACCGGCGGGCGA
>JASFUN010000288.1:0-3674 GCA_050050255.1 Anaerolineales bacterium
CCGAGATCCTACTGCTGCCGATCACTATCCTTATGCGGCTGTCTCCGTTGGCGGTGCTGCAATTCGTGCTGGTATTTTCGCTGCTCGGCCTGGGCGTCTACTATTCCTTCAATTCGGATTTCTTAGGACTCGCCTCACCACCGTTTGATGAATTGAGCTTTTCCAAGAGCTACGAGACCGTGCAGGATGTGGATGGTCGTCAGTGGACGATCCAATTTGAGTACAACGCCGATAGCAGGTTTAGCGGGGTAGTCCGGCACGTATCACACTGGCGTGACGAAGATATCCCCTTTGCAACGCACGACGTCCTGGTGACAAGTGGTGAGTTTGCCTCCCAGGATCGTGTCCACGTCAGCGTGTTGTTTCACACCTTCACGTATCGTTACACAAATAACCCGCCTCCAGATGGGACGATAAACTTGCTGCATATCGTGCCGGCGTCAGAGGATGTTTACCGTGAACTACTCAAGGTTCGTGATTGGAACAAGGTACGGATCAGTGGTAGGGAGATCTTGCGAATCGAAAGGTTTGATGCAGAGGGAAACTTCCTGGGGGCATGGCAGGATGCGGGCTGTAATTCAATCCTGGTAAATTCGGTTGAAGTTCTCGCCAGAGGAACACCCGTGCCCTGACGGTTCGTCTCCGCAGATTTGCTCGCATGGCTTCTGCGCGCAGCGCTCACTCCTCGATCCGCAAATCTTCTTATATGAGATGAACGACTACAAAAATGACGTCGTGCCGAGCTGCGACTTCCGTCAAATTCGATTTGAGAATCTTCTCAGACCATTACCGGGTTGATCACAATCGTGGCGACAGCCGGGCTGATATGGCTGACGATGCACGCTCTCTGGAAGCGGTGATGTCTATTCACCCGATCTCCTTCATCGCACATCCGGACACTAGTGTCGCTGTGCTCAAAAGAGCTTGCATTAAAGGCATCCATTCAGCATGATACCTGGAGGGACGGGAATTACCGATAAAGGTGTGGGATAGATGATGGCATTCCGGAATCGATGTGAGGACCCGATTGAAGTCCTTTCAAACAGCAACCTGGAAAATATCCATGAAGACACGCTCAAGGTTATGCAGGAAACCGGGGTGGTGTTTAGAGACCCTCAAGCGCTCGAGTTCCTTCAGTCGCATGGTTGTGACGTGGACACAGGAAAGGAGATTGTCTACTTCCCGCCTGACCTGGTGGAGCGAAGCCTGGGGAACTGCCCTCAAGAGTTCCGCTTGAGAGCCAGGAATCCTGCGTATGACATCCTGTTCGATGAGACCAGCGTCCACTTCGCAGCCTGCAGCGGGATGACGGTCCTCGATCTTGAGACGATGCAGCGCCGACCCGGGACAATAGATGACGCGGTGGAGGCGGCCCGGTTGTGCGATGCGCTGGAGAATATCGCCGGTTCGAACACGGGCCTGGGAGAGGTCAGCGATAAACCAACCGAGACGAATCTTGAATGGTTGTATGCGACTGCGATCCGCAACAGCGAGAAGGTCACCTCCGTCGCCGTGATGAACGACAGCGAACAGTGGGGCATACGCATGGCAAAGGCGGCCGGGGAGGACATCATCGTAACGGTAAACTCAGCTTCCCCGCTGGGATGGACAGAGGACCAGATTCGCGGAGCGAGGAGAGCCCTGGAAGCTGATCTACCTCTGGGTTTGCAGTCGATGGCCAGCCCCGGCCTCACAGCGCCCGCTACCCTGGCTGGCACAGCAACTGTTATGAACGCCGAGATTCTATCTATGGCAGTTTATGTGCAGCTGCTCAAACCAGGCACGGGATTGATGTACAGTTGTTTTACGATCCCGCTCGACATGCAGACGACGATGCTCGCAACCGGCAGCATTGAGCTTGGACTGCTGACAGCGGCGTCGGCGCAGCTCAGCAGGCGCTATGATATGGGAAGCATCGTCTACCTGCCGATGTCGGATGCAAAGCTGCCCGACCAGCAGGCGGGCTACGAGAAAGCGATGCAGTGGCTGCTGGCAGCTATGTCCGGGGTTAACCTAATCTGGGGAGCCGGTATGTTGGACGGTCACTCGCTGTGGTCCAACGCCCAGCTCGTGATCGATGCTGAGATGTGTGGGATGGTGAGCCGCTCCCTGGATGGGTTCCGGATCGATCGAGAAGCGAGGGCTGTTGATCTTATCCAGAAGATCGGGCATTTCCCGGCCAGCTACCTGGGCACTGATCACACACTCGAGTACTGGGAATCGGAACGCTACTTGCCGTTGATCTCACTAAGAGAATCCTATGACGACTGGATGCGGGGAGGAGCCAAGGATTTGCTCCAAAGGGCCGATGAACGGGCGCTCACTCTGCTTGCGGAGCACGAGGTTGTGCCGCTTCCCAAGGACGTCGACAAGCAGATCAAGGAATTAATTATCGCGGCAGGGAGAGACAAGGGTTTGGGCTGAGGCTGTTTTCGGCTCATGCGGCGTCATGGTGAGGACGAACGCGTAGATTGAATCTTCTTGATGGCCGAGATCCCTTATCCTGATCGGAATTGCAATCGCTTGCATTGTCGCTTCAGCCACGATTCCCCATTTCTGGGTGGTCGCAACCACGATCCTCCTGGTGATCATGTTCCTTATCAGCTTACGAGAGCTCTTCTTCATCCAACCTGATCCGGTTTCTGAATCAAAGTGAAGTTCTGCTGTTAAGGCTTTAATCTGCCGAAGCTCTCGGGATGCGAAGGTCGAGACGTCCACCTGGCGGGAGCGGCGGTTGAACTGAGGAAGAACTCCGTTAATCTCCCTTGCGCGCTGACGGGTAGGGGATCGAATAACGACAGCGCTAGCGGTGGAAAAAACGCCCACGAAGTTGGCCAGGGCAGCGAACGTTTCACCTCGCGCCATGCCAGGTTGTTTCATGGTACGGTTTTGCGATTGACGCTCGATCAACCTTGCAGGGTGCTGCAGAAGCGAACATTTCACCCGGGCGGACCGCCAGAAACTCGCTTCGAAGGAAGGATGTAAACGAAGCAAGTTTGTAAAACAGACCTAAAGAGTCCATAATTGTTTCTATTGCATGAGATTAGTGTTATCCCCGGAAGGTGAAAATTCCAGGGGATTCCGGATTCAAATGGACAAATCTGATGACCGTTATTAAACCTGCCGATCCAGAGCCAAAGCCTTACCCGCCAAGCTGGATCGATAGTTTCACACGATGGCTTGACTCATTTAGATTGCCGTACTTCGTGGTCATCATTTTGTTTTACCTGCTCTTCGTATTTATCAGCCACCTGCTCGAATGGACATACAAAGGTAAGCCCTGGTGGGATCTCTCCTACGAATTATTTGTGTACAGTTTATTCACGGCTGAGGTGTTGTTCTTCCTTAGATATATTGACCGGGATGCTGACAGTGCCCTGGAGCAATTCAAGCCGCTGCTCAATATGGGTGAGCATGAGATTGAAAGGCTTAGGTACCGCCTGACTGTGCTTCCCGCTAGACCCGTTTTGATCGTCACGCTGTTCGGGATCGCTTTTGGAATTTTCATGGGGTATTCAACGCAAGTCTTCCTGAGTGGCTCCTTTAACCTCTCGATCGCGTTGATCTGGGATACCTCTGGCTTCTTAATTGCCGATGTGCTCGCATTACTATTTGTGTACCGGGTGGTCGTTCAGATGCGCACGGTGAACCGGCTATACGCTTCTGCTGCTGAA
>JASFUN010000289.1:0-3674 GCA_050050255.1 Anaerolineales bacterium
GAATTCTGGGCAAATTGGTTGGAGCGGGATTGGCAACGATGGGTATGATCGGTGCTGGTCTCGGCATCGGCGTGCTCGTCAACGGCGCCGTGCAGGCCATGGGGCGCAACCCTGATGCGTCCGGCAACATCCAGGTCAATATGGTCCTGGGGATCGCATTTGCAGAGGCGGTCGCGATTTACGCGCTCGTCGTCGCGCTGCTGATCCTGTTTGTCGGCTAACAGATGCCATCCACTGATTCGCGTGGATAAGGAGGGATCTCTTGGAAGCATTAGGTATCAACCTGGGTTACTTACTGGTCCAGATTACGAACTTCGCCATTCTATTTATCATCTTACGCGCATGGGTGTTCAAGCCCATCGTCGGTCTGCTCGAACGTCGTAGAGAAACGATCGCACAGGGCGAAGAAGACGCTCGCGTCGCAGCTCAAGCCCGCGAAAATGCGGAGCAAGAAGCCGAGGAGATCACCAAGAAGGCACAGCAGGAGGCGAGCAAGATCGTTCGCGACGCAACCGAACGCGGCGAGGAAGTCCGCCTCGAAATCAAGCAGAAAGCCGAAGAGGAAGCCGCTGAGATAAGGGCGAATGCCCAGGAACAGGCGAAAGAAGCGAAAGAACAGGCGCTCAGTGACCTGCGGGGGCAGGTGGCTTCCCTCGCCATCGCTGCTGCACAAAAGGTCATCGGAGAAGCGCTTGATGAGAAGCGTCAACACACGCTGATCAAGCAGTTCTTCAGCGGTGTCGAGGAAGGCAAGGTCGTCTTGCTAGACGGCGAGAGTGTCTCCGGCGCAAGCGCTGAAGTGACCAGCGCGCTGCCGCTCACGGACAAAGAGCAGGAGACGGTCCGAGAAGACATCGTCGGCAAACTCGGCGATTCCGCGACGATCACATTTCGAGTGGACCCCAACATTCTTGGTGGCCTGGTGATCCGCGTTGGCGATAAGGTCCTGGACGGATCTGTCGCTGGCAAATTGAGTGGTTTAAAGCAGTCCCTGCGATAGGAAATCGGCTGCTGGACGGATCCATCTTGGGCAAGAATGCAACTTGCTGAACTGATCGACAATTTAAGCGATAAGCGACACGGCGGTCAACCAGAGGTTGAGATTACCTCGGTGACCGCCGACTCGCGTTCCGTGCAAGCGGGATCCCTGTTCGTAGCAGTGCCGGGCGGATCAGTGGACGGACATGAGTTCATCGCTTCTGCGCTTGAAAATGGCGCTGCGGCAGTCGTCGGTGAAAAGTCGATTGATGACCTGGAAATCCCCTATATTCAGGTGGCCGATGCCCGGCTTGCCCTGGCTGAACTGGCAGCCGCATGGCATGGACATCCTTCCCGGGAACTCACGGTGATCGGTATCACGGGTACTGACGGAAAATCCACGACGGCAAACCTGCTCTTCGAGATCCTCAAGAATGCAGGTGCGCACGTAGGAATGGTCACCACGGTAAACGCCGTCATCGGGGAAAAGGTGCTTGACACAGGGCTGCACGTCACGACGCCCGGGGCGCTGGATGTTCAGGATTACCTGCGCCGAATGGTCCTGGCGGGTTCAACGCACTGCATCCTCGAGACAACCTCCCATGGGTTAGCCCAGCATCGGGTTTCAGCGATCGAATTCGACATCGCCGTGGTGACGAACATCACGCATGAACACCTCGACTACCATGGCTCATATGAGGGCTACTTCGATGCGAAGGCTATGCTCTTCGAATCTCTTGATCCGGAACAAATGAAGCCAGGTGGCGTCAGGAAGACCGCCATCCTGAACCGGGATGACCGTTCCTATGAAGGGTTGCAGAAGCGGGTGAAAGCCCGCGTTGTCGATTACGGTCTTTCGCGGGAGGCCGAGGTGCGCGCCCAGGCTGTCCAGAGCAGTCTGGATGGCTTGAACGTGGAGATCGTATCTCATGGATTTAAAGCAGATGTGGTCAGCCCGCTTGTGGGCGAATACAACGTCTCGAATATCCTTGCTGCATACGCCGCCGCCGTTGAAGGTCTCGACATCGAGCCTGCAGCAGCAAAAGCGGGGATCGCAGCTTTGAAAGCTGTGCCGGGCAGGATGGAGTCCATCAACCTGGGCCAACCCTTCACGGCCATCGTCGATTTCGCGCATACACCCAATGCGCTGCGGCGAGCGCTTGAGACGGCCAGGAAGTTTACTGACGGTCGACTAATCGCTGTATTCGGTTCTGCAGGTCTCAGGGATCGGGAGAAGCGCCTCTTGATGGCCGAGGTCTCCGCGCAATTGGCGGATGTAACCATTCTTACGGCTGAGGACCCACGCACTGAATCGCTGGAGACGATCCTCACTGAGATGGCTTCAGGCGCGCAGGCGCAAGGTGGGGTTGAAGGCGAGACCTTTATGCGCGTGCCCGACCGCGGCGAAGCACTGCGTAAGGCTGTCGCCATAGCCCAACCCGGCGACCTCGTCATCACCTGTGGGAAAGGTCATGAGCAGTCGATGTGTTTTGGAACCACCGAGTATCCTTGGGATGATCGCATCGCGTTGACCGCCGCCCTGGCAGAATTGCTCGGCGTCGAGGGGCCAGAAATGCCACGACTGCCCACATCTCCAGGCTAGACGCGGCCTTCAAGCAGTGCCGCTGCCCATCGTTCATGGATGGCTCTTAAGCGCTACCAGGCCAAAATAAGGCTCAAAATCCGTTAAAATAAGGTTTCATCCAACCCGGTAAATGCTGTTGTTTGGGCTGCCTTAACGTCGGGCAGGCCCTGTCGAAGAACATGGGAGTTGAAAATTGGAGTCTCCAGAAATTGTAAGACAGATTGAACCATATGGCGGGGTGTTGGTAGACCTGCTTGTTTCACCGGAAGAGAAGCAGCAGTTGAAGGAGTACGCCGCTTCGCTGCCGTCGATACAGCTATCAGATCGCGCCGTTTGCGACCTCGAATTACTTGCAGTGGGAGGCTTCTCGCCGCTCAATCAGTTTATGGGTCAGGGTGATTTTCTGAGAGTGCTCGACGAGATGCGCTTGGAATCAGGTCAATTGTTCCCAATCCCGGTAACCCTCCCGGTCGAGCCTTCGGAGAATATCAAAGTCGGGCAGGACATCGCGCTGCGCGACTCGAAAAATTACCTGCTGGCAGTCTTGAGCATTGAGGAGGTCTACGAATGGGACCGGGACGAGCTTGCCGATAAAGTTTTTGGCTCGCGTGATCTGCGTCATCCGCTTGTCGCCGAGATGTACCGCTGGGGCAAGGTTAACATTGCGGGGCCGATTAAGGTTATTTCGCTGCCGCCGCATTACGATTTCCAGGAACTGCGCATGACGCCTGCTGAGACCCGCGCACGCCTTGCGGAGTTCAATCGTGAGAACGTGGTCGCGTTTCAGACCCGCAACCCGCTTCATCGAGTACATGAAGAGATCACCAAGCGGGCTGCTGAGGAGATCGATGGCATCCTGCTCCTGCATCCCGTCGTGGGTATGACCAAACCGGGTGATGTGGATCACTTCACCCGTGTGCGGACCTACCGTGCACTGGCGGAGCGTTATTACGATTCGGATCGTGTGCTTCTCGCCCTGCTGCCACTGGCGATGCGTGTGGCAGGGCCGCGTGAGGCGCTCTGGCATGCGATCATACGTCGAAACTACGGCGCCAATCACATTATCATCGGCCGCGATCACGCTGGACCTGGAAAAGATTCCAATGGTGAC
>JASFUN010000290.1:0-3670 GCA_050050255.1 Anaerolineales bacterium
TTCTTCGGCTGCTCTGCCGCCAAGCAAGAACGCCAGATCACCGAGCATCTTGTTACGGGAAATTAAGGTGCGATCCTCTTCGGGCAGGGCGAGCGTGTAGCCACCCATCATCCCACGTGAGATGATGGATACCTTGTGCACTGGATCTGTCTCAGGGATCACGTGGCCGACGACAGCATGGCCAGCTTCATGGAACGCCACAATGCGCTTCTCTTCCTCGCTGATGATCCGGCTTTTGCGTTCCGGACCGGCGATCACGCGCTCGATCGATTCCTCGAATTCATCCTGCCCGATCGTGCGCTTGTCCCTGCGGGCGGCCAGGATCGCAGCCTCATTCACAAGGTTCTCCAGATCCGCTCCGACAAAGCCAGGTGTGGCTTTGGCGATGATCGAGAGATCGACATCTGATTCGAGAGGCTTTCCCTTGGAATGGACCTTCAAGATCGCCTCGCGGCCGCGCATATCGGGTCTGTCGAGGACTACTCGTCGGTCAAAACGACCCGGTCGCAGAAGCGCAGGATCGAGGATGTCAGGACGGTTGGTGGCTGCCATGATGATCACGTTTGTGTCTGTGTCAAAACCGTCCATTTCAACCAGCATCTGGTTAAGGGTTTGCTCGCGTTCGTCGTGGCTTCCACCGAGGCCGGCGCCACGTTGGCGCCCGACCGCGTCGATCTCATCGACGAAAACGATGCATGGTGAATGACGTTTGGCTTGATCGAAGAGGTCCCGCACCCGGCTAGCGCCAACGCCGACGAACATCTCCACAAACTCCGAGCCAGAGATCGAGAAAAACGGTACTCCCGCTTCGCCCGAGACGGCCTTAGCCATCAGCGTCTTGCCGGTTCCGGGTTGGCCGATCAACAGAACGCCTTTAGGTATGCGCGCTCCAAGCGTGATGAACTTGTCAGGTTCCTTCAGGAATTCAACTACCTCCTGAAGTTCTTCCTTCGCTTCCTCCACGCCGGCAACGTCTTCGAACGTGACCGTGGGCTGATCGCCCGCAAACATACGCGCTCTGCTCTTACCGAACGATATCGCCTGGTTGTTGCTCCCCTGGGCCTGTCTCAACATAAGCCAGATGAGACCTACGACCAGCAAGGCAGGCAGGATGTAAGTGACCAGACTGATGATCGTGCTGAGGTCGCTCGGCTCTTTGATCTCCAGTGCGATGTTTGCCGCAGCAAGATCGCCTTCCGTGACGCCTAGATCGATAAACTGCTCCACGGCAGTCTTAGTGGGCTCTTTGCGTGAATACGCTTTCTCGCCATTCTCGAAAACCAGTTCGAGTTCATTCTCGTCGACGATCACACGCACGATGTCCCCTGATTTAATTTTTGCAGCTGCTTCATTCAATGGCAGGCGTTCGGGCTGGTTGGCACCGCTACGGAACTGATACACCAACACTGCGACGACCATAAGCAATATGAACAGAACCAGCGAATTCCTACCGCGAGGTGAATTCACTTAAAACCTCCCAAATATAAATTGGGTATTGACCATATAGTGGTTAGTCTAGGGGATTATACCGCGCTGAAAAAGCGTCGACTAGGTTTCCCCGTTAGCCAGGATTGAGCGGGCAGGAGGGATAGAGCAAGCAAACCCACAGCCAAAGCGGAATGAGGCCTCCCAGAGCAATAAACGCGGCCAACCCCAGGGCGACGGCTTTCCAATCGACGTCAGTGAGCCGATCAGTTTCGAAAGCCATGGTGTGTAATTCAGATGCAGGTTCTAGAAGTTCTGAGGAGGTCAGGTCTGGCGCGGTTTGATGCCGCTGCTCTGCGAAATTCTGAAGGATACGGGCAAATTGGTCTGCGGTGCGGTAGCGGGAGGACGGCTCTTTGGAGAGCACTTTCAGGATGATGTTGTTCAGGTCTTCCGGGATTGTAGGGTTGAGTACACTGGGCGGTACCGGATCGGCGTTCAGGTGCAGTGCTGCGAGCGTCTGCGCATCATCGGCTTCGAAAGGCAGTCTGCCAGTGAGCATTTCATAGAGGATTACGCCCAGGGAGTAGACGTCGCTAGAAGGTGATGGCGGACCGCCGGCCGCCTGTTCGGGAGCGAAGTACTGTGGGCTACCCCAAACCACATCCAACCGTTCATCGGGAGAAATGCTGGCGAGAGCGCGGGAGATCCCGAAATCGGTGATCTTTGCGCCTCCATCCGTGGTGACCAGGATGTTCTGGGGCTTCAGGTCGCAGTGCACGAGCCCGGCGCGGTGTGCATAGCCAACACCCCTGGCGATTTTCACCATTAGCGAGACGGCGCGTCGGATCGGGAGGGGCCCCTGACGACGCATCATGGTTTTTAGGTCCGTGCCCGAGACATATTCCATGACGATGTATAAACGGTCATCATCATGCCCGAAATCAAATACGGTGACGATGTTGGGGTGTGAAAGGTTTGCAGCAGCCCGGGCTTCCTGAAGGAAATTCGACTGAAACGCGGGGTCTGCGACGTATGTGTCGCGCAGCACCTTCAAGGCTACCTCGCGCTGCAGGTTGAGATCCCGGCAGCGAAACACCATCGCCATGCCTCCCGAACCAAGTGATTCCAGGATCTCATAGCGATCGCCGAGGATATTCGGATGAGCTTCCATACTTGCTCCTTCCGTCAGTTCAGCATTCTAATCTGACCGTGGTCCGGCCGCAATGCGGTAACGGAAGCTAACCGCGCTATAATTGGGCCGATTTTCCATGGCCGATAGAACTGCGCGTTTACTTTATAACCCAATGGCCGGGCGTTTCCCTGCCGAGCCATTTCTCCAAAGAGCCACACGGGCTTTGGAGAAGTATGGTTGGACGGCAGAAGTTGCAAGCGGGGAAAGCATCCAGGAGCTGGTGGATGGTGCCCGTGATGCCGTCGAGCAAGAGTGTGATGCAGTTTTCGTGGTGGGAGGGGATGGTTCTCTGGGCCAGGTGGCATCCGTCCTGGCAGGGACTGACACAGCTCTGGGTGTCCTGCCGGCTGGAACTGCCAACGTCTGGGCAAAGGAGCTGGGCTTGCCCGCTCTTGATTGGATCCATTGGTTTGCACTCGAAGAATCCGCCGAGCGTTTGGCGGCGGGGACGACCCGGAAAGTGGATATTGGCATCTGCAATGGAAGGGCTTTTCTGTTATGGGCCGGTGCAGGGCTGGATGCTCACATTGTCAACAGCATCGAACCTCGCGAACGCTGGGAGAAGGCTTTTGCCATGGTGCACTACGCCACCATGGCGTTGTGGAATACGATAGGTTGGGAGGGGGTTGACCTGGTTGCACACAGCGGCACCAGGACGTGGGAAGGCCGCTTTCTCGTCGCCGTCGCATGCAATATCCCTGCTTATGCTGGCGGCTTGATCGATCTGGCTCCAGGCGCCAAGGTAGATGACGGTCTGCTGGACTTCTGGCTGCTCGGTGGGGCCTCTTTGCGTGATACTTTGACGCGAGTGGCTCAAATCTTCATGGGGACTCACATTGATGCGCCAGGTATCGTTCACTTTCGCGCATCAGAGGCTGTGTTTGAAGCCGATGGCGATTTGCCTATGCAGTGCGATGGCGAGCCTTACCCGCTTAAATCACCGATTAATTTTGAGGTGCGAAAGCAGGCGTTGAACGTGTTCGTACCTTCAGGGGACGAGAAACGTGCTTTCAGCGCTTAAGATGACCAAAGAAATGGATCCTTAATGAA
>JASFUN010000291.1:0-3665 GCA_050050255.1 Anaerolineales bacterium
TCCAGATATTTCTCAGGGTCGAAACCTTTGACTTCGCAGGCGATCTGGACGAGCAGCTCACCCGGATCGAAAAGCGTTATCGGACCTGATCCAGAAACCCCACGCTTCAGGGCATCCCAGGAACTATCCACGTCTAAACCCAGGGGATTCAACGTGCCCATGCCGGTAACGACGACTCTTCGTCTCATAAATGCGTACTCCCGATTATTAAGAATTTACCCGCAGCAGGCGGGGTGTCTCTTGAGTGAATGGACTGCGTTGGTCAACTTGATTTCAACCCGCTTCCCGTAAGGATCGCTACGATTGGATCCGCGTTATCAGCGCTGACCTGCTTAAGTGCTGGCCAGACGACGGCTGATGTCGGCTCTACATATAACCCTGCTCTGCCCAACGCGTCGCGTCCCTGGCTGATCTCATCCTCCTCAACGACGACCATCGTTCCGCCGCTTTGCTCGGTGGCTTTGAGCACATCGTCCCCCCTTAGTGGTTGAAGGATGCGGATACCTTCGGCCTGTGTTTCGCCTTCAGAGATCCAGGTCAAACCGGCTGCGCCACCATGAAACACTGACCAGAGCGGAGCACACGCGCGCGCTTGCACCCCGATCATGCGCGGAAGTCGCTCGATCCTGCCATCGTCCTTGAGCGCTTGAAAGCCGCGATGCAAACCGAGCAGCAGCGTACCCTGGCCAACCGGAACCACCACTGCCGAAGGCGCGCGACCCAAATCCTCATAAATTTCAAACGCGATCGTCGCAAAGCCGGCGATGACATGCGGCATGTATGCATGACTGGCGTAGACAGCACCCTTCTCCGCTTCTGCGATGGTTTTTTCGGTCGTCGCCGAGCGAGGCCCCAGGATGCGCACGACTTCAGCCCCGTAAGATTCAATCTGCACTCGTTTCGGCCCGGAGGCGTAATCAGGGATGAAAATCCGTGCGTGGATGCCCGAGCGCGCCGCGTAGGCTGCGAATGCCGCACCGGCGTTTCCGGACGAATCTTCTATCGCCTCGGTCACGCCCTCTGCCGCCAGAGCGCTGGCGAGCAGGGCTGCACCGCGGTCTTTGAAAGAACCGGTTGGATTCTGGAACTCACATTTGAAGTACACGCGTCGATCATCGATTTCCAAAGGGACGAGTGCGGTGGCGCCCTCCCCGAGGCTGTACCAAACCGAACCCGTCGTAAACGGGAAGCCGGCCCTGTAGCGGCCTATTCCTTCCCCGGACTTCGCTGATTCCGGCATGTATTCAATCGGTCTCAAAAAATCGTAGATACCCCCGCATTTCGGGCAGCGGAAGGGCAGCCCATTCTGCGGGTAGGGGCGACCGCAGTTCAAACATGTTAAAGGAAACGGACCCGCCGGATCACTGTGCGATGCCATCATCCTGAGCCCTGCCGGTCATCTTCGGTGGGCATATAGCTGCCCTCCACCCAGCTCTCGCCATCCGGTCCCACTTCTTTCTTCCAGATGGGCACAATCTCCTTTAGACGGTCGATGCCGTAGCGCGCTGCCTCAAATACGCCCGAGTCACGGTGAGCAGCCGTGCAGGCGATGAGCACAGTCGGCGTCCCTGGATCAAGCACGCCGATGCGCTGAACGATGGCGATGCCCTCCACCGCGCCCCACCTCTCCCGGATCTCTTGCGCAACCTGGGACAACTTCTCCTGCGCCATGGGGACGTAGGCCTCGTATTCAAGGTAGGCGGTTTCGTGGGGTTCATTACCCCCGGTGTGTGCCCGCACCATACCCGTAAACACACAGGCAGCGCCGGTCGTCGGCTGGACGATCTGGGCGAGGATTGCATTCAAATCGAGTTCATCTTCCGTGATTCGGAATATCGTCGGGGCGGCTTCACCCCCACTTACGGGTGGGAAAAGTGCGACCTCATCACCGGGTTTTATTGGATAGTCATCAGTGACATACTCCCGGTTCACCGCAACTATCGTGGTCGCCATGGCCTCCCTGATCTCAGGATGAACTTCACCGATCCTGTCCTTCAATCCCCGGGCACTTATCCCCTCAGGGATTTCAAGCTGCTCCTCACGCTGCCCCACACGGTCACGCAGCGTCGCGAAATAGAGCACGGAGATCTTCATTCGGGATCCCCTTCCAGCACCAGGTGACCGCTCTTTCCGCCGCGCTTCTCGACCAGGCGAATGTCGGTAATGCGCGCCGCCTTATCGATCGCCTTGATCATGTCATAGACCGTGAGTGCGGCTACCGAAACAGCGGTGAGGGCTTCCATCTCAACCCCGGTGCGATCGTGGGTGCGGCAAGCCGCCTCTATCTTTGCACCCGGCAGCTTGCGGTCCCAGACCAGCTTGACATCGACGTGCGTGAGGCTCAACGGATGGCAAAGGGGGATTAGCTCATGCGTACGTTTGGCTGCCATCACCCCGGCCAATTCGGCAACCGTAGCCACGTTGCCTTTCTCAATCGTGCCCGAGAGCGCCCGCTCCAGAGCCTTCGGCGACATGACCACGTTTGCACGCGCGACCGCCAGCCTGTCAGTCTCCGCCTTAGAACCCACGTCGACCATGCGAGGCTTTCCACTCTCATCTAGATGTGATAATTCTGGAGTATCCATAGTGTTATTATACTTTTTGATTTCCCGGTTCGAGAACACGATATCTTGACAGGCCCAAGCCGCTTGCTATAATGATCTGCGCCTGCCCTCCGGGCAGGCCGTATTGTGAGAATCGCATCTAAGGAGGACATGAGATGCCACCCCTTCCGAAGCGGAAGATCTCGAAAGGGCGGCGCAACCGAAGGCGAGCGCACGACGCGCTTCAAGCCCGCCATCTCATCACCTGCACCAATTGTGGTGATAAACACCTTCCTCACCGGGTCTGCCCGAACTGCGGTCATTATGATGGCCGTGAGGTAGTTGAAGTCGAGAGTTCATAACCGCCGATGAAATAGGCCGTGCGGAATGCACGGCCTATTTGATTCCTATGAAGATTAACCCCGAGACCACTTCCTACGTTTTCCCAGGACAGGGTTCGCAGTTCGTTGGTATGGGCCGCGAGCTGGCTGAAAACGCCCCTGCGGCTAAAGCGGTGTTCATGCAGGCCGATGACTTCCTGGGATACCCGCTTTCCGAGTTGTGTTGGCAAGGTCCGGAAGAGAAGCTCAACGAAACCGAGCACACTCAGCCGGCGCTGCTCACGCATGCCGTGGCCGCCCTGCGTGCCGTGCAAGAACAGCACCCGGAGATGCGTGCCGCTTGCACGGCTGGCCATTCGCTGGGCCAATTTAGCGCGCTGGTAGCGGCGCGGAGCATGGAATTCGAGCATGCCCTCTACGCCGTCCGGGAGCGCGGTCTGGCTATGAAATCGGCTGGAGAACTCCAACCCGGTGGCATGGCTGCAGTCCTGGGGCTTGACATCGAGACAGTCCAGGAAGTATGCACAGCGGCTTCCCGGCAGGCCGGGGGTGGAGTATGGATTGCCAACGATAATTGCCCGGGGCAGATCGTCATTTCAGGCCACGAAGACGCGCTTGAAATCACCGACGGAATGCTCAAAGAAGCCGGGGCACGCAAGGTCGTCCGCCTGGCGGTGAGCATCGCAGCCCACTCGCCGCTGATGGAAGCTGCTCAGGCACGTCTGAACAAGGCGCTTGAGTCGATCGAAATGCGTGATCCAGAGATTCAAGTGATTGGCAA